>NZ_JBFUIO010000003.1:0-91878 GCF_056401835.1 Paenisporosarcina sp. P4_D4
CCGATACCGGCTAAACCACCTGAAATCATGACAGCAATATAACGCATACGTGTTACATTTATTCCCATTGTATCAGCGGCCATTGGATGTTCACCTACAGCACGAAGACGCAGACCGAATGGAGTGTAATACAGGACAACCCATGCTAGAATAGCAATCCCAATTGCTAAAACAGAAGTCCAATAGACGTTCTGGAAAAACATCGGGCCTAAAATTGGAATATCTTTTAAGAACGGAATATCGTCACGCAAGAATCGCTCTTGAACAAAGTCTGTTTGGCCTTTTCCGTAAATCATTTTTACTAGGAACAAACAAAGCGCCACTGCCAATAAGTTAATCGCTACACCAGAAACGACTTGATCCGCACGGAATGATACAGAAGCCACGGCATGCAGTAATGAAAATAATGAAGCGACAACCATAGCAGCAAGAAGAGCCATCCACTCTGTACCTTGTCCAAATATATGAACGAAAGATAAGTTAAATAGAATACCAATGAAAGCACCCATGACCATGAGTCCTTCCAATCCAATGTTTACTACACCAGAACGCTCAGAGAAAACCCCACCGATAGCGGTTAAAATTAGAGGCGCTGCATAAGCAATGGCTGCAGGGACTAGAAAATATAATACTTCCAAGAAACTCATGTTACTTCGCCTCCTTTTTCTTGCTGAAGCGTTCAACAAATAATCGAATGACGTAGCCTGAAGCTACGAAGAAAATGATAATCGCAATGACAATAGATACGATTTCGGTAGGAATACCCGCTTCATTTGGCATATTTAAAGCTCCATATTTTAATGAACCAAATAATGCTGCCCCGAAAATAACACCAAGTGGCGTGTTAGCACCAAGTAGTGCAACCGCAATACCATCAAAACCAATACCTGTAAAGCCGCCTTTAACAGAAGCATATTCAAACGTACCCAATGCTTCCATCGCTCCACCTAGACCAGCAAAGGCACCAGAAATGACCATTGCTAGAATGATATTTTTATTGACGTTCATTCCCGCATATTCTGAAGCATTTTGGTTTAAACCAACTGCTTTCAATTCAAATCCGCGAGTCGTTTTCTCTAAAATTAACCACATTACTAAAACCATGGCAAGTGCAATTAGAATTCCGTAATGAAGACGTGAGAAATCTGTCATGTTTTCAAGGAATTCTGAACGAAGTGACGCCGTTGGGTGAATTGCCCCCGTATTGTCTCCTCCATTAGAAAACGTTTTCACTAATGCGTTTGTTGTGTGAAGTGCTATATAGTTCATCATGATTGTGACAATTACTTCATGGACTTTAAAGCGAGCTTTTAGAAGTCCAGGAATGAAGCCCCATAATGCTCCCGCTCCAGCTGCAGCAATTAACGCAAGTGGCAAGTGAATGTATTTTGGAAAATCAAAGGCAACTCCTACATACGCCGCTGCAAACCAGCCAACGATTAATTGTCCTTCAACACCAATGTTAAATAGTCCTGTACGGAATGCAAATGCAACCGCTAAACCAGCAAGAATGTATGGTGTAATTTGTCGGACGGTTTCACCCATCGTATAAACATCACCAAAAATTCCGTTCCATAATGCTGCATAGCCAGCGACTGGATCGTATCCACTAACTAACATAACAATTGCCCCTACAAGTAATCCCAGAATAACGGAAATGACAGGAACAAGAATATTAACTAAACGATTAGACATGGGAGCTGCCCTCCTCTTTCACTTGATTTGTCATAGCGCCTTTTTTCGATTGACCCGCCATTAACAATCCAAGTTCTTGTTCGTTTGTTTGAAGAGGATCCAAAGTATCCACGATTTGCCCATCATATATGACCGCAATACGATCAGATACGTTCATGACTTCATCTAATTCAAATGAAATTAACAAGACAGCTTTTCCTTTATCGCGTTGTTCGATTAAACGCTGATGAATAAATTCAATCGCACCGACGTCCAATCCGCGGGTAGGCAGAGCGGCAATCAGTAAATCCGGATCCCTATCAATTTCACGGCCGATGATGGCTTTTTGTTGATTACCACCTGATAATGCACGTGCAGGTTCATGATCTCCCTGAGTACGTACATCGTATTTTTGAATGATTTCATTCGCTTTTTTCGAAATGGTCGAATAATTCATAAAACCATTTTTTGAATTTGGGCTTGTATAATACGTTTGTAAAGCAATGTTATGACCTATTGGGAAATCAAGGACAAGACCATGTTTATGACGATCTTGAGGAATATGACCAACACCAGATTCCGTAATCTTGCGTGGTCGTTTACCTGTAATATCTTGACCATTCATGAAAACTTGTCCGCTTTTCACTTTACGCAGACCCGTGATTGCTTCAATCAATTCCGATTGACCATTTCCGTCAATACCGGCAATTCCGACAATTTCACCTTTACGAACATTTAGGTTAAGGCCTCTTACTTTTTCAATCCCCCGGTAATCAGTAACCACTAAATCTTTCACGTCCAGAACATCTGTCGTAGGGTTAGCAGGACCTTTGACTGTTTTAAATTCCACTTGTCGTCCAACCATCAAGGAAGCAAGTTCATTGGGGTTTGTCTCAGCAGTCACCACTGTACCGATGCCTTGCCCTTTTCGAATAACCGTCACACGGTCCGAAACATCCATAATCTCTTTTAATTTATGAGTAATTAAGATAATAGATTTTCCTTCTTCAATTAAGCGACGCATAATCTGAATTAATTCCGTAATTTCTTGTGGAGTCAGAGATGCAGTCGGTTCATCAAAAATTAATATTTCAGCGCCACGATACAATGTTTTCAAAATCTCAACACGTTGTTGCATACCAACTGAAATGTCTTCAATTTTTGCATACGGGTCGACGTCTAATCCATAAAGTTCAGACAGCTCTTGTACTTTTTTGGCAGCAGTTTTCACAGAAATCATACCAAACTTAGTTGGCTCACTACCTAAAATGATGTTTTCTGTAACAGAAAAATCTTCAACTAACATGAAATGTTGGTGAACCATCCCGATTCCGAGGTTATTCGCAACATTTGGATCCGTAATCTTAACTTCTTGACCACGAACACGGATTTCTCCGCCCTCTGGCTGGTAAAGGCCGAAGAGTACGTTCATCAACGTCGATTTCCCTGCACCATTCTCACCGAGAAGGGCATGAATTTCGCCTTGTTTAAGTTGAAGGGTAATGTTGTCATTTGCAACGAAATTTCCGAACTCTTTTCGGATATTCAGCATTTCAATAACGTGTTCCAATATATTCACTCCCTTAGGCACTTTTTAAATGAAAATTAAATTAACACAGGAAAGGCTTTATCTATAAAACCTTTCATCTATTAATTTATAAAGGGCAATAAAAACATCATAAAGACCGGAAATCCGGTCTTTATGATGACTTATTCAAGTGTTAAATTACTCTACAGTTTCAGGAACTGTTACTTCGCCATCAGCGATTTTCTTAGCATACTCATCGATTTGAGCTAAAACATCGTCTGGAATTGCTCCACGAGAATCCGCTAAGCCAACGCCATCTTCAGCTAAACCGTAAACTGTTGTTTCGCCACCTGGGAATTTACCTTCTGCAGCCAATTTAGAAATGTTTTGTACAGCTACGTCAACGCGTTTTAACATTGAAGTTAATGTTATGTTATCGTCGCCAACAGCACCTTCGTCATATTGGTCAGAGTCAACCCCAATTACCCAAACGTAAGCATCTGGATCTTTAGTTTTTAATTCTTTAGCTTCTGCGAATACACCGTTACCAGTACCACCTGCAGCGTGGAAAATAATATCTACGCCTGAAGAATACATGCGGTTAGCAGTTGTTTTACCAAGTTCAGCTTTGTCAAATGCACCTGTGTACTGAACATCAACTTCGATGCTTGGATCGACAGCTTTTACGCCTTCAACGAATCCAGCTTCAAAACGTTCGATTACAGGGATATCCATACCACCAACGAAACCGATTTTTTTCGATTTAGTCATTAATGCTGCAGCAACACCTGCAAGGTAAGAACCTTCTTGCTCTTTGAATAATACTGAAGCAACATTTGGTTGATCTACTTCTGCATCAATAATAGCAAGATTATTATCAGGTTTTTGAGTTGCGATTTCATTTACTGATTTTTCCATTAAGAAACCAATTCCGAATACTAAATCAAAGTTACGACGTACTAAGAGATTTAAGTTTGTGTTATAGTCAGCGTCCGATTGTGATTGTAAGTAATCGATTCCACCGTCGCCTTTTTCAAGACCATTGTCTGCACCAAATGCTTTTAAACCTTCCCAAGCTGATTGGTTGAATGATTTATCGTCTACTCCACCAACGTCAGTTACCATTGCTACTGAGAAATCAATTGCTTCTTTTTCTCCAGCAGAACCGTTACCTTCATTCTTATCTTTGTCAGTACCACATGCTCCTAGAATTGTACTAGCAGCTAATACCATCGATAAAGCTAAACCAAATTTACGCTTTGTCAATTTGAGACCCCCCAAAAAATGTTTTTTCATATTAGCAGGAAGTTTGATGTTTTACACCCTTTTACGGACTACATGGAAACTGAATTTGTCAGCTCTAAAATAGTTTTTTGAATATAATACTACTTGATCTTTGTCATTATAATGTAATTGCTTCAGAACTAGTAACGCCGTTTCAGGTTCACACTCTAAAATCGGAGATGCCACTTCGTGGTAGCCTGTTGGGTCGATAAAAGTAACAGCATAAGTTACCCGGATTTCCCCGGATTCTTCAATTGCTGTGAAAATCGATCCTTCTTGCCTACTTAAAAAATCAGAAGGCAAATACTTTGCGGGAACTTTGTCCACACAATACACAACTGGTTCACCATTTGCTGTCCTTACACGTTCAATTGTAATGACTGATTCGTCTATTTCGCAATGAAAGCGTTTTATATCATCTTCAGACGGAAGCGCTTCCAAAGAACTCAAATAAATAGTACCTGGTTCCATGCCCGCTTTCCGTATCATAGAGGAGATACTTGTTAAATGTTCGATACCAGAAGTGAAAACTGGTTTCGAATTAACAAATGTACCTACACCATGACGTCTTACGATAACATTTTCTTCTTCCAACAGTCTAAGTGCTTCACGAAGTGTCGCACGACTGATTCCAAGTGATTTGGCCAGTTCAAATTCTGAAGGCAATTTCTCCTTCTCTTCGAATACACCTTTTGCAATATCGTCTTTAAGACGATCGATCACTTGAAGATACAAATGACGATGATCTGTTTTTATTGACATACATATCACCACCAACAGCAGAGATCAGACATCTGATGTAAAACTTTCCTACTAATCAGACATACTATACCACTTTTATTTGTGTAAATAAATAGATTTTTGGGTATTTACGAAAAGTTTCGTAAAAAACTTAATTTTTTTGTAATGCTTTTGTCATATAAAAGATCTTATGTTATGTCATCTTGCTTGGATTGAAGAACTTGTCTTGGCTTGCTACCTTCATAAGGTCCAATCACTCCGCGCATTTCCATCTGATCGATAATTCGTGCCGCTCTTGAATAGCCGACTCGGAATCTTCGTTGCAATAAAGAAACCGATGCTGTTTGCATATCCGTAACGAGTTGCACAGCTTCATCATATAAATCATCCGTCTGTTCATCCACTGATACTTCTTCAATTTCGGTTGGAATCATTTCTTCTTGATATTGTGCTTTTTGCTGAGCAATTGCAAAATCAACTACTTTTTCTACTTCCTGATCCGATAAGAAAGCTCCCTGTACACGGACTGGTTTCGATGCACCGGCTGCTAAAAATAACATATCTCCACGGCCAAGTAGTTTCTCTGCTCCCCCCATGTCCAAAATCGTACGGGAATCAATGGAAGAAGAAACAGCAAACGCAATTCGTGAAGGGATATTCGCTTTAATTACCCCTGTAATAACATCCACACTTGGACGTTGCGTCGCAATAATTAAATGTATCCCAGCCGCCCGAGCCATTTGTGCAAGTCTTGTAATTGAATCTTCCACGTCATTTGACGCGACCATCATCAAATCTGCCAATTCATCTACAATGACAACAATATAAGGTAACTGGGGATGTTTTTCATCGTTCTCTTCATTCCACTTACGAATGTGATCGTTATATCCTTCTATATTGCGTGTACCTGTATGAGAAAACAGATCATATCGACGTTCCATTTCTGACACCACTTTTTTAAGTGCCTGAGATGCTTTTCGAGGATCTGTTACGACAGGTGCCAACAAATGAGGAATTCCGTTGTAAACATTCAACTCGACCATTTTCGGGTCAATCATCATCATTTTCACTTCGTGAGGTTTCGCACGCATAATGATACTAACAATAATGCCGTTAATACATACACTTTTCCCGCTTCCGGTCGAACCGGCAACAAGTAGATGAGGCATTTTATTTAATTCCGCAAGAACAGCTTGTCCGGTAATATCACGACCAAGTCCGATCATCAATTTCGCATCTGGTTTATTGTTTTCTTTTGCTTCCAGCACTTCACGTAAACTTACGATGGCTACTTCCTGATTCGGTACTTCTATTCCGATTGCGGATTTTCCAGGAATCGGGGCCTCAATTCGGATATCCCGAGCTGCAAGAGCTAATGCCAGGTCATCACTGAGACTGACAATCTTACTTACTTTCACACCAGTGTCAGGCAAGACTTCATATTTTGTAACTGCAGGACCTAAATGCACTTGCGTCACACGAGCTTTGACACCAAAGCTGTTAAACGTCTTCTCCAGTTTTTTTGCATTGGCTTGAATGATTGAATATTCACCGCTTTGGTCACTATGTGGTGGTGCATTCAAAAGAGAAGCAGCAGGAAGTTGGTAATCTTTATTTTCCATCACTGCTTCTGATACGGAATCGAATACTTTTTCATTTAATTCTTCATTTTTCTCTATTTCTGGCTCCGGCTTTATTTCAACAACTTTCTCTGCACGTTCGGAAAAGGCAGATATAATTGGCGAAGTATGAACGGGTTCAGGTTCTCTGAGGGTTGTAGCGACTTCTAGATCTTGTGCAACTGGAGGCGAACTCTCGGATTTTTTCCGTTTGTCACTTCTTCGTTGCACTTTTGGAGCAGCAGTTTTTGTTTTTCTCTTTTGTGTCATCATGGCCGACCAATTCTTTTTCCAAATCGGTGCCTGGCTGGCTAAATAAGGAACGAGTGCTTTACCAGACAGCAGAATAAAGCCAATCATGACTAGCAGCCATGCGGCAATAGTCGCCCCGCCAGAATCAAACAGGACATGGAATGTGGCAAAAAGAAATGCCCCCAATATCCCGCCCCCCAACGATTGGTCACGGTTAACAATTCCTTCGCTTTCAATCAATATTCGCCATGTTTCACGAAGAACAGAATCGCTTATAAGTGCGCCACCTTGAAACAATTGTTCAAATAATGCTAAGTGGCTGAAAAGTGTCAAGCTGCCTAAGATACTGAATAGTCCTAAAACAATTCGATTATTCATTCCTGGTACGGCTCGATTAATCATCATCATGAGTGCAATGACAATACATAATAATGGGACTGCAAAATGCCAATTTCCAAAGAGAAACCTGGCGATTGACGAAAAAATGAAGCCAACAGCTCCTAATTCAAAAAAAGTAATGATGCCGAGTCCGATTATCAGTAAGCCAGCAATTTCATACATGAGTGGATGTATAGAAGTGGGCTTTTTCTTTTTAACAACCTTTTTCTTTCTTCTTGTCACTTCGATCACCTTCTTTGGTCAGTTAATTAGTGAAAAGCATTTAAAGCGATATACATATGAAGACTACTCCACTGTTCAAAGCTCGGTCGTCTTTAGTGCTTTCATCTTTATGTGAAAGAAAAAGGATTTCCTGCCGCTACAAATAGCGAGGAAATCCTTCCGTTTTTTCACCTTAATATTCCATAATAATCGGGATGATCATCGGACGTCTTTTCGTTTTTTGGTATAAGTACGAATTTAAGGTATCACGTATTTCTTGTTTTATGTTTGTCCATTCGAACGTTTCTTTGCTGACATATTTCTCAACGATTTTCTTCACTAACTCAGCTGATTCATCCATAAGCTGTTCAGACTCACGCACGTAGACAAATCCACGGGATAAGATTTCTGGACCAGATGCAATTTTCTTTTGTGCGCGGTTTAAGGTAACGACTACAATAAAGATACCGTCTTGTGACAGAAGTTTTCGGTCACGTAGAACAATGTTCCCAACGTCTCCTATACCAATACCATCGATTAACACGTTACCTGCCTGAACGCGGCCGCTCATACGCATTTTACCAGCTTTATATTCGACAATATCCCCTTTATCTGCAATAAAGATTTGTGACTTGGCCAAACCAGTAGCCTGGGCAAGTTTTGAGTGAGCCATCAGCATGCGGTATTCACCTTGAATCGGGATAAAGAATTTAGGTTTCATCAAGTTCAGCATCATTTTTAAATCTTCTTGGCTGCCATGTCCGGAAACATGCACTTTTTTACTGGCAGTTAAAACTTTTGCACCAGTTTTTGCTAAGTGATTCATTGTTTTAAACATCGCAACTTCCATACCTGGTGACGGAGTGAATGTAATTAACACTGTGTCTGTATCTTTGATTTTCACATCTTTATGATGTTTTCTAACCATTTTTTCAAGCGCTTCAAGAGGTTCCCCTTGGTTACCCGAAACGATAATAACTACTTCATCATCTGCATAATTGCCGATTTCTTTGATTGAAATTAATGTTTCTTCATCAATTTTCAAGTATTCGAGACGTTTCCCAACATCAAAGACGTTTTCCAATGTTTTACCTACTACCGCTACTTTGCGTTTTGACTCAATTGCTGTGTCAAACACTTGTTGGATACGAATGAAGTTAGAAGAATACAAGGAAACGAGAATACGGCCTTTTGCACCGTGGAAAGTTTCCGAAAGTTGTTCTTCAATCACCGATTCAGGAGTTGTGTAGCCAGGTCGCTCCGCTTCAGTAGAATCAGACATTAATATAAATACTCCATCTTCACCAAGACCAGCCATTTTAGCGATGTCTGGACGGTAGCTCCCTTTAGCAGATTGGTCGAATTTAAATTCTCCCGTATGCACAATCGCGCCCTCAGATGTATGGAAGACAATCCCTAATGAATCGGGAATACTATGTGTTGTATGGAAAAATGTAACATGAGTCGATTTGAAGTTCATGCGACTTTTGTTAGTCACTTCAAAGAATTTTACAGGCTGTGCAGCCGGCAATTCTTTCAGATGCTCTTTTGCTAAGGCAATCGTCAAACGAGACCCGTAGACTGGTGCATGGATCTTGTTCAACAAATAGGAAATGGAGCCGATTGCATCTTCATGTCCGTGTGTTAAAAAGATTCCTTTTACGCGCGCTTTATTTTCTTCTAAGTATGTTACGTCCGGAATGACAATATCAATTCCAAGCATTTCGTCTTCAGGGAACATGAGTCCACTGTCTACGACAAAGATTTCTTCATCTATTTCTACTACGTACATTGCTTTTCCGATTTCCCCAACTCCACCGAGGGGGATAATACGGATGGTTTCATTTATTGTTTTAGTCACTTGCTTTCCTCCTAAAAATTACCCGATCAACATCCACTAGTAATCATTATACGGGACGTATGACAACAGTACAAACAAAAAAAGGTCAGCTGAACACTGACCTTTCAAAATTTATTTAAAACTTTTTCTTTTTGCCTCATATTTCGCCCAAGCTTGATCGAAATCTTGCTTCTCATCACTCGTCATATCAACAAGCGGAAGTCGAACTGATCCAACATCTAAACCCAGTTTAGATAATGCATATTTCACTGGCACGGGATTCGGTTTTGCAAATAGAGCACGAATGAGTGGTAACATCGCATGGTGTATTTCCGCTGCATCAGTGTGTCTACCTTCTTCAAAAGCACGAATTAACTTTTGCATATCTTCGCCTACAATATGAGAAGCTACAGACACTACACCTGCACCTCCGATTGAAAGCAATGGCAATGTTAATCCATCATCCCCACTATAAACTGCGAAATCTGCCTGGCATTCTGAAATAATATCAGACATTTGCTCCAAATTCCCGCCAGCCTCTTTGATTGCTTGGATGTTTGAAATCTTACTTAATGCCAGAACCGTCTCTGGCAACATATTAACTACTGAACGACCCGGTATATTATAAAGAAGAACAGGCAATTTCGTTTCATTCGCGATCGTTTTAAAATGCTCATACATCCCTCGTTGATCCGGCTTATTGTAATACGGAGTAACGAGCATAATGCCATCCACTCCAGCTTCTTCAGCTATTTTGGTCAGTTCGATTGATGCTCTCGTGCTATTGCTACCAGTACCTGCATAGACTGGGATTCGTTTGTTAACTGATTCTACAGTAAAACGGATTAAGTCTGCTTTTTCTTGATTCGTTAATGTAGGAGATTCTCCCGTTGTTCCACAGACCACAATCGAGTCTGTGCCAGTTGCGATTAAATGTTCGATAAGTTTTGCGACCATTTCAAAATGTATGGAGCCATCTGGTAAGAATGGTGTGACCATCGCAGTAGATACGCGACCGATATTCATTAGAATCTCCCCTTTTAAATAATTCCGTCTTCAATCATTGCTTCAGCTATTTGGATTGAGTTCAATGCTGCACCTTTTAATAAATTATCTGCAACAATCCACATGTGGAACCCTTTGTCATTTGACAGATCTTTTCGTATGCGACCAACGAAAACTGCATCTTGACCTTCTGCAAATAAAGGCATAGGATAATGTTGTTTCGCAGGATTATCAAGTACTTCAATTCCCTTTGCCGCTTCTAAAATGGACCTTATTTCAGCAACGCTTACGCCCTCTTTATCGACTTCAATAAAAACAGACTCAGAGTGGCCAGATACAACTGGCAAACGTACACATGTAGCTGCAACCGATAAATCCGGAGCATGCATGATTTTCTTCGTTTCATTAATCATTTTCATTTCTTCCAGCGTAAAGCCATTATCATCAAATGTATCAATTTGAGGAATAGCATTGAACGCGATTGGATAATGTGTCTCAGCACTTTTAACTGGCAATACTTGAGCCACTGCATTTTTAGTTTCCCCAAATGTAGCACTTTGGGCTTCGAGCTCATTAATTGCAACAGCTCCAGCACCTGAAACAGCTTGATACGTGGAGACGATCACATTATTCAAACCAAACGCTTCTTTAATTGGTTGCAATGCACAAACCATTTGAATCGTCGAACAGTTTGGGTTGGCTATGATGCCATTGTGCAATTTAAGATCTTGACGATTCACTTCAGGCACGACGAGTGGAATATCTTTATCCATTCGGAATGCACTTGTGTTGTCGATAACGACTGCCCCACGTTTAGCCGCTTCTGGCGCAAGGACTTTCGAAACTGAGCCTCCTGCGCTGAATAATGCAATATCAACACCCTCGAATGCCTCAGGTGTCGCTTCTTCAATCGTATAAGATTTCCCTTTGAATTCAATGTTTTTTCCGGCTGAACGTTTTGAAGCCAGGAACTTTATATGTTGAATCGGAAAATTTCGTTTTACGAGTTGTTCCATCATTTTCTCTCCAACTGCACCGGTTGCACCGACAACAGCTACTGTGTAGCTTTTAGCCATGACACTCACTCCCTCTAGCCAACTAATTGGTCATAATGACGGTATTGTATCATAAACTTGCGTGATTGTGCATGAAAATTAATCCGATTGCCCGTGTTGGATTAGTAAGGGTTGAAGTTGTTGATGTTCTAGAGCTTTGACAATCGTTGGTAGAATCTGATTGAAATCGGAGATGAGGGAGTTTGGTTTTTTATATGGATCATCCTGACCGAATGGAATGAAGTAAATGTGTTTGGCATTTATTAATCTCATGACGTTTACGCCATTTAATCCAAGTGCATCATTAGTTGAAATGCCAAGGACGACAGGTCGACCGATTCGCATGGTTGCTTTGGCAGCCATCAAAACAGGTGAATCCGTTATTGCATTAGCTAAGCGACTGATTGAATTGCCCGTTATTGGTGCAATGACCATGCAATCAAGTGGCGCTTTTGGTCCGAGTGGTTCCGCATCGGCAATAGTAGAAATTACTTTTGCCCCAGCAGCATCCTCTATTTTTCTTACCCATTCATCCCCTGTGCCAAAGCGAGTGGCAGCTACTAGCACGGAATGTGAAACGACTGGTACAACCACTGCACCCTGTTCTCTCAAAATAGTGATTTTCGGAACCACTTCTTCATACGTACAATGTGATGCTGTTATACCAAAACCTATTCGTTTACCTGTTAGCACACCGTTCCTCCTTAGATATCTTTAGCTGATTCTGTCAAACATTTAAACAATATTTTTGATGCATCTTCTTTCAAAAATTGCCCTGGCAAAGAAGTACAGAGGCGATAGCATTCAGCATAATCGCCCTCCAATTCTAAGCAGCCAGGAGCGGAAGCAATATCATAAAACCGTTTGCTGGTTTTTAGTAACGATTGATAATCTTCTGTTAACCATTTTGCAGGAATTGTGTTGATGAATATTGCCTGATCACACGAAATTCCTTTTTCTAATTTTTTCACTTCGTAGCCCATCGCCTGAGCTTCAGCCAATTGAACTGGTGAGCGTACGACTATCAGTGGATGTGCATCCATCCGTTTAAGCTGTGTCGCCAACAATTTTGCTACTCGCCCGAAACCGGATATCATAAATTGTTTGCCTGCAACGGTTTCATGTTCTTCTAGATAATAGGCAGCAATAAATCCTTCTGCCGTTAACTTTGCATTCAACCAAATAAATTGTTCATCTTCAAGGTAGGCTACGGTATTCAGTTCACTTGCTTCAAAAAAGCGTGTCCACTCTGGAGATAATTTTCCGATGAAACATTTTTTTACGTTTTGAAAAAATTCCATTCCAATTGTATCGGTTACAATTTCAAGTGGCTGAATAGGTAAGACCATGATTTCTGGTTGAAAAGACAACAAATCCCGTTCCACTTGATAACTCCATGCTCTGGATGGGATATATAATACTTGCTCGTCAATGTTTTTCAACAAAGTAGCAAGCTTTTCCATGCGAGGATCCGTACCTATGACACACCACTTTCGGTTCGTCATATGGATTGATCCGCATGTAGATGAGACGTCTTAGTGAAGAGTATCCGATGTTCACCGATAAGGACGATATCTTCCCAAGCAATGTAGACATTTTGACTGCTTGGTTTCGATTTAAATGGCCGATTGCCTTGTTCTTTTAATACGAGAAATCCAATGATTTTTCCACTCGTTGGCTCAAATAGTAATTCAGTATCAGCAAGCAATCCAAATCGTTTGCCGTCTTCAACTTGGATTAATTCTTTTACCGCCAATTCTGATAGCAACATATGACTCCTCCTCCATGTTCATCTCCTTAAATATATGCAAAAAAAGACCACATGTTCACACGAAAAGTGAAGAAGGCCAATTTAGACCGACGCCGGCGCTGGAAGGGCCGATTCGAAAGCTTGCTTTCGAAAGAGGGCCTGAAGCTTAGGTGCGGTCTGGCCTTCGGAACTAGACAAAGAAGGCCATGTTAAACTGCCTCCTACCCTGGAAGGTCTTAAAAGCAAAGAAGGTAGACTTGTGACTAAGTCACTTCGTCCACCCCTCAACAATTGTTGGWATGTCAGTTTTTTGATACGCACCACCTACGAAGCAGTGCAGCATTGTAGGAGCAGGGTTTTAGCAAATCCCCTACATATTTCATATCTAAATCAAATTAAAAAGACTGCAAACAAACTCAAAAATAAGAGTTTGTCTACAGTCTGAGACAATTACAAAGGATTAGTCTTTTGGTGTAATGATTGAGATGGCTGGTTGAATGGTGAAAATATCCGTTACGAGTTTCTGTACTTGATGGATATGCACTTCATCAATCGACTCCAATACTTCATCATACGTTTTATGTTCATTGAAAATTAATTCATTTTTCCCATTGCGATTCATTCGAGCGTTCGTGCTCTCTAAACCGAGCATTAAATTTCCTTTTAATTGCTCTTTTGCATTGTTCACTTCTGTATCGGTAACCCCTTCATCCACCACTTTTTGAATGGTTTCATAAATGGTTTCCTGGAGTTTCTGCAACTGATTGCTGGAAGTGCCTCCATAAATAGCAACGGATCCTGCATCTTCATATGAAGAATGATACGAATAGATGGAGTAGGCCAACGCTTTTTCTTCACGGACTTCTTGGAACAGACGGGAAGACATATTTCCACCCAGAATATTATTCAATACAACAAGATCATAAATATGCTTATCTTTCACGCTTAGTCCAGGATAGCCAAGACAAATATGCCCTTGTTCCGTTTCGCGTGATTTACGTGATTCACCCGGTTGGAAAACTGGTGTGTCAAACGATGGACGAGCAGACATTGCCGTACTTGATCTGAATTGGCCGAATAAGGAATCAGTGTAATCTATCAAGCCATCCGGAATATTCCCCGCGATAGAAATCACAATATGTTCAGGTCGATAATGATGATCCATAAATTGATGGATGGAATCTTTGTTGAACGTTTCGAGTGATTCTTTAGTACCCAAAATCGATGCACCTAGCGTCTGGTTCGGATACATCACATTCCATAATTGTTCATGGACATCATCATCAGGTGTATCTTCTACCATCAGTATTTCTTCCAATACCACTTGGCGTTCTTTCTCTAATTCCTGTTCATCAAACTGAGAATGGAAAAACATATCTGCCAATACCGAAATGGCATGCTTCGCATGATGGTCTAATACTTTTGCATAATAGCAGGTTTGTTCTTTTGATGTAAATGCATTGACATGACCACCAATACGATCGAACTCTTCAGCAATCTGACGAGCAGACCGAGTAGCAGTTCCTTTAAAAAGCATATGTTCGATAAAATGAGTTAAGCCATTTTCTTCAGGTTTTTCATGTCTAGATCCAACATCAACCCATACTCCGACAGCAACTGATCGGACATGTGGGATGTGTTCATAGACAATACGCACACCGTTTTGACTTGTTCTTTTTTGTAACACACTAAAAGCCCCCAAACTTTAGAAAAAAGGTTGCCATACACTGATTGGCAACCTTTTTTCTTTGTTTACTATTAAGAAAGAATAAACTTTTTTTCAGTTGTTTTCTTTTTTCAAGTTTAGCTATATCTAAGCTCCAAACGCCTGTCAGGATTACGTGAGGTTATCGCTCTTCTTATATTATGCTTGCTCTTTTTCTGCCGCTTCTTTTTCTTCTTTTACGACAATTTTACGAGACAAGTTCACGCGACCTTGGTTATCAATTTCAATAACTTTGACGAACATTTCATCACCAAGTTTTAAAACATCTTCAACTGCTTTCGTACGTTCTTCCTGGATTTCTGAAATATGAAGTAGTCCATCTTTACCAGGGAAGATTTCTAGGAATGCACCGAATTTTTCAATACGTTTCACTTTAGCCATATAGTATTCACCAACAGCTGCTTCGCGCACGATATTTTCAATGATTTCTTTTGCACGTGCATTCATTTCTTGGTCAATTGAAGAAATGTAAATCGTACCATCTTGCTCTGTATCGATTTTCACGCCAGTTTCATCGATGATTTTGTTGATTTGCTTACCACCCGGTCCAATAACGTCACGGATCTTATCAGGATTGATTTTAATCATGATAATTTTCGGAGCATATTGAGACAAATTCGTGCGTGGTTCAGAAATTGTTGCCATCATGCTATCTAAAATATGCATACGGCCGATTTTTGCTTGTGTCAATGCCTCTTCTAAAATGCTGCGAGACAAGCCATCAATCTTAATATCCATTTGAAGTGCCGTAACACCTTTAGCAGTACCGGCTACTTTGAAGTCCATATCACCTAAGTGATCTTCCATTCCTTGAATATCCGAAAGAACAGAATAATGCTCACCGCGCTTGATAAGACCCATAGCAATACCTGCAACTGGCGCTTTAATTGGAACACCCGCATCCATCATGGCAAGAGTTGATGCACAAATACTTGCTTGAGAAGTAGAACCGTTTGATTCCAATACTTCAGAAACTAAACGAATTGTGTATGGGAAATCTTTTTCATCAGGAATAACAGCAACAAGTGCACGCTCACCTAAAGCACCATGACCGATTTCGCGACGACCTGGTCCACGGATAGGTCCTGTTTCCCCAACACTGAATTGTGGGAAATTATAATGATGCATGAAACGTTTCGATTCTTCGATTCCTAAACCGTCGATGATTTGAACATCGCCTAATGCACCTAAAGTAGCAATACTAAGTGCTTGTGTTTGCCCACGAGTAAACAATCCAGAACCATGAGTACGAGGCAAAATCCCTGTCTCAGATGATAATGGACGGATCTCATCTAATTTACGGCCATCAGGACGAACTTTATCTTCTGTAATTAAACGGCGAACTTCTTCTTTCACCATTTTATCTAAAATTTGGCGAACTTGTTTTAGTGTTGCTTCATCAGCTTCACGTTCAACGTAGATCGCTACAACTTCTTCTTTAACTTCAGTGATTGCTAATTCGCGAGCATGTTTTTCATACACTTGAATGGCACTGTTTAATTTTGTTTCGCACATTTCACTAATTTCGGCAGAAAGTTCAGCATCAAGCTCGAAAAGTTTGATGTCCGTTTTCTCTTTACCCATAACCGCAACTACTTCTTCTTGGAACGCGATTAATTTTTTGATTTCTTCATGACCGAACATAATCGCTTCCAACATTACTTCCTCAGGAACTTCAAGTGCCCCTGCCTCAACCATGTTGATTGCCTCTTTTGTACCAGCAACAATTAAATCAATTGTACTAACTGCCAATTGTGCTTGATTAGGGTTAATGATAAATTGACCATCAATCAATCCTACTTGTACGCCTGCAATCGGGCCATCGAAAGGAATATCAGAAACAGATAATGCTAAAGAAGATCCTAACATCGCAGCCATTTCAGTCGTGCAATCTTGATCTTTAGACATAACGATTGAAATAACTTGAACTTCATTACGGAATCCATCAGGGAATAACGGACGAATTGGACGGTCAATTAGACGACTCGTCAATACTGCGTTTTCTGATGGGCGTCCTTCACGTTTAATGAAACCACCTGGAATTTTCCCTGCTGCGTAAAGACGCTCTTCATAGTTACATGTAAGTGGGAAGAAATCTAATGGCTTAGGATGTTTTGAAGCAGTAGCTGTTGAAAGAACTGTAGAATCTCCGTAACGGACCATAACAGCACCGTTAGCTTGTTTTGCATATTTGCCTACTTCTACTTGCAATGGACGACCTGCCCATTCGAAATTAAAAATTTGTTTTTCTGTCATTGAATGAACTCCTCTCGTACTAAAAATCCTATTAAATTTAGTTGTATGTATCATTAGTAGTGTATCAAAAAAGCGTTTATCATGCGATAAATTATAAAATTGTCATTGAGAGTTGGTTCTATACAAAGAAATCTTTTTGAACATAAAGAAAAAGCGGGACGAATCCCGCTTTCACTAAAATGCATCTTATCGACGTAAACCAAGTTTAGCGATCAAGTCACGGTAACGTGATACTTCGTTTTCACGTAAGTATTTTAACAAGTTACGACGACGTCCTACCATTTTGAATAGGCCACGACGTGAGTGGTGATCTTTCTTGTGTGTACGTAAATGCTCGTTCAAGTTATTAATCTCTTCTGTTAACACAGCGATTTGAATGTCTGCAGAACCAGTGTCGCTTTCATGAGTACGATACTCAGCGATAAGTTCATTTTTACGTTCTTGTGTAATTGCCATCCGGTTCACCTCCAATACTCTCATAATATCCCCAATTACCGAGCAAGCGTTGGTGAATCGCCTTGCCAAGCAACGGTTAAGCATATCTCTATGCACTTAAAAATAGTAGCACAGTTTAGATGGATATGCAACTGTTACTTCAACTCTTGAAAAAACGAAATGGCCGTTTGTTTATCCTTTTCAATTTGTTGTTTCAAGGAGTCAATTCCATCAAATTTGCGTTCATCCCGGATATGATGATACCAATCCAAGGATACTTCTTCTCCATAGATGTTCTTATCAAAATTAAACAAATGAACTTCAATCGTTAATTTTTTTTCATCCGGATTTTTAAAAGTCGGTTTATATCCTACATTACAAACGCCATCCACCCATTCGTCTTGAATGAACATGCGCACGGCGTAAACACCCGTTGCTGGAATGTACGACCCTTCTTTTGCCTGTATATTCGCTGTTGGAAAACCGATTGTACGACCTCGTTTATCCCCATGAACAACGACACCCGGAATTTGGAATGGTCTGCCGAGTAATTCATGGACTTTTTCCATATCTCCCTCGGTCAAGGCTTGGCGAATTCGTGTGGAACTGATTTTTTCCTGTTCATCCGATTTTTTCTCCACAACCGAAACGTCAAAATCATCATTCGCCAATTGAGTCATCACATTCATATCACCTTTTCCGAATGCACCGAATGTGAAATCAAAACCTGCGGTGACGTGTTTTACATGCAATTGACGAATGAACGTTTGAACGAATTTTTCTGGAGTCAGCTGAGCGAAATCTGAAGTGAAACGAACAACGAATGCTGTATCGACCCCCATGGATTCAAGCAATTCCATTTTTTGATCCAAGGGCGTTATATAAAATACTTTCTCATTACGCTTACCTAGAACAATGGAAGGATGCGGGTCGAACGTCATGACCGCTAATTTAAGTCCCCGTTCAGTTGCGATTTTCTGAGCATGTCCAATCACTTCTCGGTGACCTAAATGAACGCCATCAAAAAAGCCAATCGCTAAAGAAAAAGGACCAGATATTACTGAATCATTGAGGTGATGTGGATATGATAAGTGCACAATGTTCATTCTGTATCTCCTCCTAATCGATTAAACATTTTTTCTGGTTTCATCTTGCCTTCTTTGGTCGGATGGTTGACATAAACAGCAACAGCCTTTTCCTCCACGGTAAAGACAATACGGTCATGATTCTTCAGTGCATCAATGGCATCCAATACCTGACCATTCTGAACCGATTTCATCAAAAACGGTGGTACTTCAAATTTCGGCATATCTTGAAGTGCATAATCCAAGTCATACAATTTCTCAGTCAATATGTTGTTTTCGACCAGTTCCTGTACTTGATTCAGCGTCAGACAATCTTCAGCGGTGAATGTACCAGAAGCCGTGCGAACTAGTTTTGACATATGTGCTGGATAGCCTAGTTTTTCACCGATTTGTACAGCCAGTGTTCGTATATACGTACCTTTGCTGCATGATACACGAATATTGAAGGTAACAAGTTCTCCAGAAAAAATATCCTCTTCACTAAGCAGAGATAGTTCATAAATCTTTACTTGTCTGCTAGGTCGTTCAACGGATTGGCCGGCTCTAGCATATTCATATAGTTTCTTTCCATTCACTTTTACTGCCGAGTACATCGGTGGCGTTTGCTCAATCGTACCAGTCAAGGAAAGTAAAGAATCAAGGATTTGCTGTCGTGAGAAATGCTTGTTGGATTCATCCGCCTCTACCACTTCACCGTCTGCGTCCTCTGTGGTTGTTGCAGTACCAATTGTCACTTCTGCTTCGTATATTTTCCCTGCATTTGTAAGATACTCCGCTACTTTGGTTGATTCCCCTAAACAAATGGGCAAGACTCCTTCCACACTTGGATCGAGAGTTCCTGTATGACCGATGCGTTTCATTTTTAAAATTTTTCGTAACTTAAAGACGCAATCGTGTGACGTCATCCCTTGTTCTTTCCATAGCGGAAGAATGCCGTTTTGCATTCGTTCCCACTCCTTTAATTATGTAATTTAGAAAAAGCCTGCTTATAAAAAGCAGACTTCTTTTTGTTACTCAGTTTCTTCAGTTGTATCATTAATCTGTTTAAGTAAAGTGTCAATTTTGTTTCCGTAAGCAGATGACTCGTCAAATTCAAACATAAGTTCAGGTGTCTTACGTAATCGAATTCGTTGGCCAATTTCAGTACGGATAAATCCTTTAGCTTTAGCTAAACCTTTTAATGTTTCTTGACGTTTTCTATCGTCACCTAGAACAGTAATATAGACCGTCGCTTGTTGTAAATCACCAGTAACTTCTACATCAGTTACAGTGACAAACCCAATGCGGGGATCTTTAAGTCTACGAGCAATAATTTCGCCTAATTCTTTCTTCATTTGTTCTGCTACTCGATTTGAGCGATTCGCCATGATGGCTTCACCTCTGTTCTATCTATAAATGTTCACGGATGGTTTCCGTTCGTTCCCATTCTGGATTTGACTCCAAGTAATGTATGGCGTGGGTCAACTCACGGTCGCTTGCATCAATTGATGAAGCTACACAAACAATCGCAATACGCGTTCTTTGCCATTTATCTTGATGATCTACTTCAGAAATAGATACGTTAAACTTTTGCTTCGTTCGAGTAAGCATGCGCTGTAGAACAGCGCGCTTCTCTTTTAACGAGTGCGACGTCGGAATGATGAACTCGCATTCCGCGTAGGCAATCATTTGCGTTTAATTTCTTCCATTACGAATGCTTCAATAATGTCGCCTTCTTTAACATCATTGTAGTTTTTCACAGTGATCCCACATTCATACCCACGAGCGACTTCTTTTACATCATCTTTGAAGCGTTTTAGTGACTCTAACTCACCTTCAAATACAACGATGCTGTCACGAATGACACGAACGCCACTATCTCGGCTGATTTTACCTTCTGTTACATAACTTCCGGCAATCGTACCGATTTTCGTAACTTTGAACGTTTCACGAACTTCAGCCTGACCGATAATTTTTTCTTGGAATTCAGGATCAAGTAAGCCAGTCATTGCCGCTTCAATTTCCTCAATTACTTTATAAATTACACGGTGCAGACGAATGTCTACGCCTTCAGCCTCAGCTGCACGTTTTGCATTGGTATCAGGTCGTACGTTGAAACCAATAACAATTGCATTGGAAGCTGCAGCTAGTGAAATATCTGATTCAGTAATTGCACCAGCACCAGTATGGATGATGCGAACATTAACGCCTTCAACGTCAAGCTTCATCAGAGATGCGGCCATTGCTTCAACAGATCCTTGTACGTCTGCTTTCACAATCAGATTTAATTCTTTCATTTCACCTTGTTTCATTTGGTCAAATAAGTTATCAAGCGTCACACGTGTTTTTTCAGAGCGTTGAGCTTGAAGCGCAGTGGATGCACGTGATTCCCCTACTTGACGTGCTGTTTTCTCATCTTCGAATACTACAAAACGGTCACCAGCTTGAGGCACATCATTCAATCCTGTAATTTCAACAGGTGTACTTGGACCTGCTTCTTTCACACGACGACCTAAATCATTGACCATTGCACGTACGCGACCGAAAGTATGACCGACTACGATTGGGTCTCCAACTTTAAGCGTTCCATCTTGCACTAGAAGTGTAGCAACTGAACCGCGACCTTTATCAAGTTGAGCTTCAATTACTGTTCCAATTGCACGACGCTTAGAATCCGCTTTTAGTTCTGCAACTTCTGAAACTAATAAAACCATTTCAAGTAAGTTGTCAATTCCCTCACCTTTTAGTGCTGAGATTGGTGCGAAAATTGTATCGCCGCCCCATTCTTCAGATACTAAACCATGTTCAGTCAATTCTTGCATTACACGTTCAGGATTAGCAGATGGTTTATCCATTTTATTCACAGCAACGATAATTGGCACTTCAGCAGCCTTGGCATGATTGATTGCTTCAATCGTTTGAGGCATTACACCGTCATCTGCTGCAACTACTAAAATGGTAATATCAGTTACTTTGGCACCACGAGCACGCATTGTTGTGAAAGCCGCGTGACCAGGAGTATCCAGGAAAGTGATTTTCTTGCCGTTTTCAACAACTTGGTATGCACCAATATGTTGTGTAATCCCGCCAGCTTCGCCAGCTGTCACTTTTGTATTACGGATAGAATCTAGAAGTGTTGTTTTACCATGGTCAACGTGACCCATAATTGTTACAACTGGTGGACGTTCTTTTTGAACGCCTTGTTCTTCTGCTTCACCTTCGAAATAGCCTTCTAAATCCGAAATATCAACGCGGATTTCTTCTTCTACTTCAACACCATAATCGGTACAGATCAATTCAATTGCATCTTTATCCAATTCTTGGTTGATTGTTGCCATCACGCCAAGCAAGAATAATTTTTTGATAATTTCAGATGGCTCTCTGCCTAATTTTTTTGCCAGTTCAGCCACTGTCAATGATTCATAGAATGTGATTTTTTCAGGTAATTCTTTTTCTTTTCTTGGTACTGGAGGAGCAACAGGTTGACGGTTTTGTTTCCCTTTGTTTCTTCCAGCGCGATTACCAGTGCCTGGACGGTGATTTCCGCCGCCACCTGGACGTCCACCAAATCCTGAACCTGCAGGACGGTTTTGTCCGAAGACTTTCTTTTCTTTTGATTGTGCACCTTGATCTTGTTTACGGCTGTCCCCTGTAGCAGTTGCTGCAGGTTTTTGCTTGTCACGAGAAGGTGTATTCGTCATCCCACGGCTTTGACCAGATGATGGTTTAGCTGGTGTACTTGGTTTATTTCCTTGATAACCACTTCCAGCTGGACGATCCCCTTGTGGACGATTTCCTTGATATCCACTACCTTGTGGGCGGCTGCCTTGTGAACCAGACCCTTGTGGACGATTGCCTTGAGGACGGTCACTTTGTGGACGGTTGCCTTGAGAACCTGAACCCTGTGGACGGCTGCCTTGTGAACCTGAACCCTGTGGGCGATTTCCTTGATAACCAGAACTTTGGGGACGGCTGTTTTGAGAACCTGAACCCTGTGGACGATTGTTGCTTTGTGGTGCAGTTTTATGAGCAGGAGCAGACGGTTTCTTGTAGACAGAGTCCAACTTCGAAACTGCGTCGCCTTCTAATGTCGACATATGATTCGTCACTTGTACGTTCAACTTACTTAATTGCTCAATAACTTCTTTACTCGTTTTATTTATTTGCTTTGCATATTCATGGACGCGTAATTTGGTCATTTGGTCACCCCCGGTTAAATTCGTTGAGAAGTCCGGACAGTTTTTTAGCGAAACCGTCGTCAGTAATTGCGAGTACCACGCGGGCCTCTTTTCCTGTAGCATGTCCGAGATCAGAACGATCACCGAAAACATGTAACTCAACGTTGTATGTGTTGCATTTATCTTGAATTTTTTTCATCGTATTGTCTGATGCATCTGAAGAGATGATAACGAGTTTCGCACGGTTAGTACGAATATCTTTGACTACAAGCTCTTCTCCAGATATCAACATTCTTGCACGCACTGCCAGACCAATCAATTGTAAGATTCGTTGCTGTGTATTCATATAATTTGCTCTCTTTCAATCACAGTTAACAATTCTTCAAAAATGCTTTCTGGTATTTTTGCTTCCAATTGACTATCCAGCACTTTGCGTTTTTTAGCGATTTCTACTGCCTGCTTGGTTTTGGAGACATACGCTCCACGACCAGACTTTTTGCCAGTTAGATCGACTGAAACTTCGCCTTCTTTTGATCGTACAACTCGAATCATTTCTTTTTTAGGAAACATTTCGCCTGTTGCCACGCATTTTCGTAAAGGTATTTTCTTTTGACTAGACATCAAAATTCACCCTCTTCGCTTATTCTTCGTCATCTTTATATAAATCAAAATTGTCATCGATATTTTCTTCATACTCTTCATCTTCAAGGTCGAAGTTTTCAGAAGCATGGGCAGATGGGTAAATACCTAATTCACGAGCATCTGTTTCACTCTTGATATCGATTTTCCACCCTGTCAATTTAGCTGCTAGACGTGCATTTTGTCCACGTTTACCAATCGCTAAAGATAATTGATAGTCAGGTACTACCACTGTTGTCGATTTCTCTTCTTCATGGACTTGAACATCTAATACTTTAGATGGGCTAAGTGCATTGGCAACAAATACCACTGGATCTTCAGACCATTCTACAATATCAATCTTCTCACCATTCAACTCATTTACGATTGTTTGAACGCGAGAACCTTTTGCACCTACGCAAGAACCTACTGGATCTACATCATCATTATGGGCAACAACTGATATTTTCGATCGATCGCCAGCTTCACGAGCGATTGATTTAATTTCTACGATGCCATCGTATATTTCAGGAACTTCCATTTCAAATAGACGACGAAGTAATCCAGGGTGTGTACGAGATACAAATACTTGTGGTCCACGAGTTGTACGTTCTACTTTCGTGATATACACTTTAATGCGCTCATGCGGACGGTATGTTTCAGTTTGAATTTGTTCATTCACCGGTAATACCGCTTCAACTTTACCAAGTCCTACATAAATATTACGAGCATCTAGACGCTCAACAACACCATTTACGATATCTTCTTCGCGATCAACATACTCTTCATAAATCAATCCACGTTCTGCTTCACGAACACGTTGTGTAACCACTTGTTTAGCAGTCTGTGCTGCGATACGTCCGAAGTTTCTAGGTGTTACTTCTTGTTCTACAATATCTCCCAGTTCAAACGCAGGATTTACTTGTTTCGCGTCTTCTAATGAAATATGTAGACGGTCATCCAACACTTCTTCCATTACATCCTTGCGTGAGTAAACCTTCATCGAACCATTATCCAGATTCAAATCAACACGTACGTTTTGTGCTTGATTAAAATTGCGTTTATACGCTGTAACAAGCGCCGCTTCAATCGCTTCAATTAGTACATCTCGTGAAATTCCTTTTTGTTTTTCAAGAGCTATTAAAGCATCCAGCAACTCATTTGCCATTATTTTTCACTCCTACATTCACATTATGCAGAGAAATTAATCGCTAAACGCGCGAATGCAATTTTCTCTTTTGTAAGTTGAACTTTAATTTTTCTAGTTTTAATTCGAACTTCCATTTCTAAGCCTTGTTCGCTATAAGCAGTCAAAAAGCCTTCAAACTCTTTTTCTTTCAGGCCATTCACCAGTTCATATGTTTTCACATGAATGAATTGACCAACTGCACGTTCGAAGTCACTCTCTTTTTTCAATGGACGTTCTGCCCCAGGTGAAGAAACTTCTAAAAAGTAGTTTTGCTCAATTGGATCCTTTGCATCCAACACTTCGCTGATACGCTCGCTTACAAGCGCACAATGCTCAATGTCAATGCCACCTTGAGGAGTATCTACATAAATACGTAAAAACCAATTACGACCTTCTTTTACGAACTCCGTATCAACGAGCTCCAAATTCAACTCTTCAACAATGGGCGTCACAAGCTTTTCTACTTCGGTTAATATTTTGCTCATATATGCCTCCCGCTGCAACTTATTTTCGACATAACAAACAGAAAAGAGCGGGAAATCCCACTCTTTTGCCGTAAATCTATCAACAACTTGTTATACAAATGATACCATACGAATGCTCGCAGTGCAAATCAGGCCTAGAATAGCGACAATTGATTCGCATCTGGCATGCCTTCGAGACAACCAAGTTGATCCATGTATTCAATCAATGTTTTGGAAACACGTCCACGTTGTCCTAAATCTTCTTTCGATAGGAACTCGCCATTTTTCCGTGCTTCCACAATCGTTTTGGCTACGTTTGTTCCGAGTCCCGGAATCGCATTGAAAGGCGGAATCAATCCTTTGCCATCAATGACAAATTCAGATGCCTTTGATTCGTAGAGATCCACTTTTTTAAAGTGGTAACCACGTTCACACATCTCCAAGGCAATTTCCATAACCGTCAGCAAGCTTTTTTCTTTCGGAGCGGCATCCAATCCTTTGGCATTAATCTCATCAATTTTTGCACGGATCGATGCAGAACCTTTCGTCATAGCGTGCAAGTCAAAATCTGCTGCACGTACTGTGAAATATGCTGCGTAGTAAAGGATCGGGAAATGTACTTTGAAATATGCAATTCGAACAGCCATTAATACATAAGCGGCTGCATGGGCTTTTGGGAACATGTACTTAATCTTTTTACACGCTTCGATATACCATGCAGGAACGCCATTTGACTTCATGTCTTCTTCAAATTCCGGAGTTAACCCTTTCCCTTTACGCACAGATTCCATGATTTTAAATGCCAGAGACGGTTCAAGACCCTGGTAAATTAAATACACCATGATATCATCCCGGCAACCAATTACATCCGAAAGCTGACAAGTCCCATTTTGAATAAGTTCCTGTGCATTTCCAAGCCATACGTCAGTACCATGAGATAGTCCTGAGATTTGAACAAGTTCAGAGAAAGTGGATGGTTTCGTTTCTTCCAACATTTGACGAACAAAACGTGTACCAAACTCAGGAATCCCGAGTGTACCCGTCTTACAGCCAATTTGTTCCTGTGTCACTCCAAGTGACTCCGTGCCACTGAAAATCTTCATTACTTCAGGGTCATCCGTTGGAATCGTTTTTGGATCGATGCCAGACAAGTCCTGCAACATCCGGATAGCTGTCGGATCATCGTGTCCCAGGATATCAAGTTTCAATAAGTTATCATGGATGGAATGGAAGTCAAAGTGAGTTGTTTTCCACTCGGAGTCCTGTGCATCAGCAGGGAACTGAATCGGTGAAAAATCGAAAATATCCATGTAATCCGGGACAACAATGATTCCCCCAGGATGTTGTCCTGTCGAACGTTTAACTCCAGTACACCCTTGAACAAGTCGGTCGATTTCAGCACCACGGATTGTTAAGTTGTGATCATTCGCATAGCCACGTACGTAGCCGTATGCTGTTTTCTCAGCAACTGTTCCAATCGTACCTGCACGATAAACATTGTCTTCACCAAAAAGTACTTTCGTGTAGTTATGTGCAATCGGCTGATATTCTCCACTAAAGTTCAAATCGATATCGGGTACTTTATCCCCTTTAAATCCAAGAAACGTTTCGAAAGGAATATCTTGTCCATCTTTTTTGTAAGGTATTTCACAATGCGGGCAGACTTTGTTTGGCAAATCAAAGCCTGAACTGACGGAACCATCATCAAAGAATTCAGCATGCTGGCATGAAGGACATACATAATGTGGCGGCAATGGATTCACTTCCGTAATTTCCATTAACGTCGCTACAAGAGAAGATCCAACGGAACCACGGGAACCTACTAAGTAGCCGTCATCCAAAGATTTCTTTACTAGCTTATGAGAAATCAAATAAATAACTGCAAATCCGTGTCCAATAATGGAAGTAAGTTCTTTTTCAATACGGGCTTCCACAATTTCCGGCAATGAATCTCCGTAAATCTGTCTTGCCATCGCATAGCTTAATTCTCGAACTTCTTCATCAGAACCTTCGATTTTCGGCGTATACAAATCATCTTTAATTGGTTTGATGTCTCCGATTCTCTCCGAAATTTTATGGCTGTTCTCCACAACAATTTGTTTCGCGGTTTCTTCACCCAGGAAGGCGAAAGCGTCCAACATTTCATTTGTAGTACGGAAATGAACTTTCGGTAACTTGTGGCGGTTCAGTGGGTTGGCTCCACCTTGCCCTCCAATTAGAATCTGTCTAAAAATCGCATCGTTCTCGTTTACATAATGGACATTTCCAGTAGCGACTACCGGACGTGCAATTTTTTTGCCCAGTTTAATCATTTTTCGAATGATGTCTTCAAGATTCCATTCATCTCTCACAAGCTCGAGTTCAATTAAATGTGCGTAAACTTCTTTCGGATGGACTTCCAAGTAGTCATAGAATTTTGCAATTCCCTCGACTTCTTCAGGAGATTTCTGCATTAATCCTTCGAATACTTCCCCTTTATCACACCCAGAACCAATCAACAGCCCTTTACGATGCTTGACTAGAACGGAACGCGGGATCCTCGGAACCCGGAAAAATGTGTTCATATGGGAATACGAGACTAGTTTAAACAAGTTTTTCAATCCGTCTTCATCCGTGGCAAGAAGCGTGCAGTGAGATGGACGTGCTCTCTTGTACGACTCTCCATTACCTGTTTGATGGTTGAACTCATCGTGATAGTGAATCCCTTTTTGTTCAGCTTCTTTCAACAAGTTCAACAGTAAGTAGCCCGTGGCTTCCGTATCATAGATTGCCCGGTGATGCTGGGTGAGCTCGATATTGAATTTTTTGGCCATCGTGTTTAATCGATGGTTTTTCATTTCCGGGTGAAGGAAACGTGATAATTCCAACGTATCGATGACAGGATGGACCGTTTGTTCCAGACCGACTTTCTTATAGCCTACGTACAGGAAACCCATATCGAATGACGCATTATGTGCAACCATGATGCTATCGCCGATCCAATCGTGGAAACGCTTGATGACGTCTTCAATATCCGGTGCATCACGCACCATATCATCGGTGATACCCGTCAAATCGATGGTAGTAGCAGACAATGGATGATGCGGATTTGCAAAGCTTTCGAATTTGTCGATGACTTGACCATCTCTGATTTTCACAGCTGCAAGCTCAATAATGGTATCGTATACCGCAGAAAGGCCTGTCGTTTCAACGTCGAATACGACATAGGTAGCATCCGCTAGTGCTCGATGCTCCTCTTCATAGGCAATGTTTACTCCGTCATTGACCATGTAGATTTCCAATCCATAAATGATTTTAATACCATGTTTTTTTCCGGCTGCATAAGCATCCGGGAAGGATTGAACAACAGCATGATCCGTAATTGCGACAGCGGGGTGTCCCCATTTGGCTGCCTGACTTACCAAGGCATCTACAGAAGAGACAGCGTCCATCTGACTCATTGGTGTGTGTAAATGAAGTTCAATCCTTTTTTCATCTTCTGGAGCAGTATCTTTTCTGGAATCCACTTTAATTTCCATAATATCCTGTGCCATTATGATCAAGTCTCGAACGAATGTATCGTTCTGTACTGAACCACGCACTTTTAGCCATGTCCCTTTTTTCAGCAGACCCATAAGCTCTGCATCTTCTTTGTCCCGGGAAAACATTTTAACAAGAATCGAGTCTGTGTAATCCGTAACTTTGACTGTTAATAATGAGCGGCCGCTTCGAAGTTCTTTTACCTCAACATCAAAAACAAAGCCTTCAATCGTGATGCGTCTTTCTTCATCCTGAATTTGCTTGATTTCCATAATTGGCTCGTCCGCTTTAATCGGGGTACCCAGTTGGAAGGGTCCATTCAAGGTTACCCCAGGATTTGATGCACGATCTTTTTCACGTTTCTGCATATCAGCCAATGCTTTCTTGCCCAGCTCTTCTTCTTCGATTCTTCGTTGCTCCATAAACGCTTGCTGTGCTTCTGCCAGTTCTGCCTCTTGTTCGATCAATTTAAAATCAATCGGTAAGATTGGGAAACCATACGAAGCATAGACATCAGCAATTTTAGACGCATATTTGCCTTTTAGTGTACGGAATTCAATTTCCTGTGCACACGTAAAATGGACGGTCTGACCATTGAAAGATGGAATTTGTGCATGTAGAAGATTTCGTAGAGGAGGCGACATATCATCAATTTCCTGCAATACAAACGGCCAGTAAGAAGCGATTGACTCAGCATCGACTTGAGGTGATTCACAAGTAAGTGATAATTTTATATCCGCAATGCCAGCAAACTTTTCACGTAACCGCAAATTGAATAGTTGAAACATGTTATAAGGCAACAGTTTCTCTACTTCTATAGTAAAACGCCATACACGCTCTTTTTTATGTACCGTCATACGACTTAGGGAAGCCGATTCAAAATGAGTCATGTATTCATCAGCGGTAAGTTCCAATTGTTGTAATAATAGTTGTAACCTTTTTTTGGCATCTTGTTCGTTACTCATACTCTATGCCTCCTTTCTTTCATAAGAAAAAGAAAGGAAGACCCGATTTCAAGGTCCTCCTTTTGATTAATCGTTTAATGACGAAAAGAAAGCTTGAAGATGGTCAACTACCTCTTCTTTTTTCCATTCAAATGTTTCGCCGGTTTTTCTTATTTTCACTTCGACTAAACCTTCGGCTGCTTTTTTACCGACTGTTATTCGGATCGGTAAACCGATTAAATCTGAATCGGCAAATTTCACACCCGCACGTTCAGCACGGTCATCATATAACACATCGTAGCGATATGATTTCATTAAATTATATAATTCATCAGAAAGAGCAACTTGTGCTTCGTCCTTTGTATTTACAGGCACTAAATGTACATTATATGGCGCGATTGCACTTGGCCAGATAAATCCTTTATCATCTTGGAACTGTTCCGCAACAGCAGCCATGACACGGGAAACCCCAATACCGTAACACCCCATAATATAAGGCTGTGAACGGCCATTATCATCAAGGAAAGTTCCATTCATCGGTTCAGAGTAGGTTGTACCAAGTTTAAAGACGTGTCCTACTTCAATTCCTTTAGCGAAAACGATTGTTCCATTGCCGTCAGGAGAAGCGTCGCCTTCCATGATGAAACGTAAATCTTCATACTGGTCTACTGCAAAATCACGTTCTGGATTAACATTCGTTAAATGGAATCCAGCAACATTTGCTCCACATACGCCATTACGAATCGACGCTACAGCATGATCAGCAATGACTTTTACACCTAATGGAATTTTTACAGGACCTAGAGACCCAACTTCACATTGAAGCAAGTTTTGCACCTCTTCTTCAGATGCAAACTCTACCACTTTTGCCTGCAATGCATTTTTAACTTTTATATCATTGATTTCGTGATCTCCGCGAGCGAGAACCAATACTAATTCCCCATCCACGTTAAACACCAACGTTTTGATACATTGTTGAGCATCTAGATTCAGGAAGCTCGCTACTTGCTCAATCGTTTTTTGGTCAGGAGTAGCTACTTTCTCGACCTCTTTTAGCTCTTCTGTTGATGCTTCATATGAAACTTTAACTTCAGCCATTTCAATATTAGCAGCAAAGTCAGATGCGTCAGAATATGCAATCGTATCTTCCCCGATTTCAGAAAGGACCATGAATTCATGCGTATCTTTTCCACCGATTGCTCCTGAATCCGCAATAACCGCACGGAAATTCAATCCTAATCTAGAGAAAATATTTGAATAAGCTTTGACCATGTCTTCATAAGTCTGATCTAAACTCTCACGTGTAGCATGGAAAGAGTAAGCATCTTTCATAAGAAACTCACGGCCACGAAGCAAGCCAAAACGAGGACGTTTTTCGTCACGGAATTTCGTTTGAATCTGGTAAAGAGTTAAAGGCAATTTTTTATATGACTTGATTTCGTCACGAAGCAAAGAAGTAATGACTTCTTCATGTGTTGCCCCCAAAGCGAAATCACGATTGTGTCGATCTTTTAAACGCATTAATTCCGGACCATATGAATACCATCGTCCAGTTTCCTGCCAAAGTTCAGCTTGTTGCATCGCAGGCATTAACACTTCAACACCATTGATAGCATCCATTTCTTCCCGAACAATGCTCTCTACTTTTTGAAGAACGCGTTTTCCAAGAGGTAAGAAAGAATAAATGCCACTTGTATTTTGACGAATAAACCCTGCACGAAGTAGCAGCTGATGAGACTTAACGTCTGCATCAGCTGGAGTTTCACGAAGTGTAGGGATGAATGTAAGACTTTGTTTCATAAGTTAAAAGCTCCTCATACCATCCGTAGATTAAATTTTAAAAGAAAAATCTTTGTATATCATTCCATGTAACAACAACCATCAGCACCATCAATAACATTATGCCGACAAAATGGATCATTCCTTCTTTTTGTCGGTCCAATGGTTTCCCTCGAATCGCTTCAAATAAGAAGAATAATAATCGTCCACCATCCAATGCCGGAAGTGGTAGTAAATTCATGATACCTAAGTTAATGCTTAGAATAGCTGCCCAATTCATTAGATTGAAAACACCATATTGTGCCACTGCTTCGGTTGCTTTATAAATTCCTACTGGTCCTGACAAAGCATCAATTGTAAACTGTCCAGTTACCAACATGCCAAGGAGTTCAAAAATTTTCGCAATCCAAGTGATGGTTTGATCAGCACCGAAAGCTAATGCTTTCAAAGGATTTTTTTCAACTGGACTTTCATATATAACTCCAATTTGTCCATACTTTTCGCCGTCTTTTTCTACGGTTTTTGGTGTGATAGTTGAAGAAATGGTTTCACCATCTCGTACGTATTCAAACGTTAATTCTTCTCCTGCACTAGCTTGTACCTTTGCAGCGAGATCTTGCCATTTATTAATGGGCTGACCATCAATTTTAGTAACTAAATCTCCATCCTGCATACCGGCTGCAAGGGCAGGGCTATCATCAGAGACTCCCGAAATGACAGGCTCGTAAGTCGGAACCCCTTGCAACAGACCAATTGCCAAGAAGATGAAGAAAGATAAAATAAAGTTAAATAAAGGACCAGCAAAAATGGTCATAGCACGCTTGCCAAGTGATTTCGAACCAAATTGGCGATCATAAGGTGCTATTAATGTTTCTTTGCCATTCTCTACGATTACGGCTTTGCGTGAAACATTATATCGTACTAAACGTTCATCTTCATCGTATCCTTCAATCCAGAGTTCTTTTTCCAAATCGGAACGTTCAGTTTCCAAAAACAACATGTCTTGTTGTTGTTTATTATGATTGAGGACGATTTTACGAACTTCTTCTTTTGAGTTTAACATGAGTCCGACACGGAATCCTGGCTGTAATTCAACCGAATCCATATCTTCTCCAGCCATTCGCACATATCCACCAAGAGGCAGAAGACGAAGGGTATAAAGAGTTTCCCCTTTTGTGATTCCAAGTATTTTTGGACCAAAGCCAATTGCAAATTCACGTACCATGATTCCGGCACGTTTGGCAAAAATAAAGTGACCTAGTTCATGAAAAAATACAAGTGAACCAAATATCAGGATAAAAGCAATGGTTGTCTCCATAAAGTCCCACCTTTTTTACAGCATTTCGCCGTCATCATTCTTTCATCATTTTATCATGTTTCGAACATCTTTTCTCGTAATTGCATCCACATGCAATATCGTTTCCAAATCCGGAGTACTAATAAGCGTATGTTTGTCCATAATTCGTTCAATACATTCTTCTATTTGGAGGAATCGAATCTCTCCATTTAAAAACAAGGCAACGGCTGCTTCATTTGCAGCATTCAAAACTGTGGTCATTGTACCACCCGCCCGGCCTGCATCGTATGCAAGTTTTAATGCATGAAAACGTTCCATATTCATTTCTTCAAAATGAAGTTTACCTATTTCAACAAGATTTAAACGTTTTGCACTTTTTCTTGGAAGCCTGTCCGGATAAGAAAGAGCATATTGAATGGGAACACGCATATCTGGTGTCCCAAGTTGTGCCATTACACTTGTGTCATGGAATTCCACCATTGAATGAATGATACTCTCCCTATGCAAGACAACTTCAATATCATCATAAGGCATGTCGAAAAGCACTTGTGCTTCAATCACTTCTAATCCTTTGTTCATCATTGTTGCAGAATCAATCGTGATTTTTGCGCCCATGGACCAGTTAGGATGACTCAAAGCATCCTGTACTGTTACGTTCTCCAATTCTTTCCGCGTACGGTCACGGAAGCTACCACCGGATGCCGTCAAAATCAACCTGCTTACTTGGCTTCTCTTTTCACCATTCATCGATTGGAAAAGAGCTGAATGCTCGCTATCAACCGGTAAAATAGGAGCTTTGTATTTCTCTGCCGCAGCCATCACCAAATGCCCTGCTGTGACCAGCGTTTCTTTGTTTGCGAGAGCAATTGTCTTTCGTTGTTTTATTGCCTCTAATGTCGCTTCAAGACCAACACTTCCCAAAACAGCATTTACTAAAACGGACGCTTCTGGGTGAGTCGCAACGTCGATCAATCCATTGCTACCATATGCAAGTTCAATGCTCGGAAATTCCTTCTTAAGTGAAATTGCATCAACTTCTTCTTGAACAGATACAAGTGTAGGATTAAATTCACGAATTATTTCTCTAGTCTTTTCAAGATTGCGTCCAGCAGAAAAAGCCACTAGTTTAAATTGATGTGGATGTTCTCTTATGATGTCAATCGTTTGAATACCGATAGAGCCTGTTGCTCCCAATAAACTAATCAGCTTTGTCATAAACGTCAAATCCCCTTAGCCAGCAAAATGCAAGAAATGTAAAAGTGGTAACACAAATAATAAGCTATCGAATCTGTCTAAAATTCCTCCGTGTCCAGGTAAGATATCACCTGAATCCTTAACGTTGTAGTGGCGCTTAAGTGCAGATTCAACCAAATCGCCCATTTGACCAAAAATGGAAGCTAATATCGTCACAATGACTAGAATCGTATAGGACGAACTAATTGGGTAAATCCATTGGAAAAGTAAAGCAAAAATAATAGCCGTCAAGATTCCTCCGATAAATCCTTCAATGGTTTTATTAGGAGAAATATCAGGCCACAATTTCTTTTTACCAAATTTTTTCCCAGTAAAATAAGCTCCTGAATCGGTTGTCCAAATAACCAGCAAGGCATAAATGACATATTCAATGCCATCCATACGCGTTTCAATGAAATAGAAAAATCCGATTCCAATATACAATACGCCCATAATAGAAAATGCAGCATCTTCAAATGTGTAGCGATTCTTCACGACAACGGTGTAGATAAGTAATAAAAGTACAGCAATAAGTGCTAAATCTATTTTGGTATACCCCGTTGTTTCCATTAATGGTATCGACCATTGATTAGGCATTAGAAAAACAAATAATGCAAGAAGAGCGATTGCTCCATGAACTGAAAAAATGGTATGACCTTTCATACGTAATAATTCAAAGAATCCGATTGCCGCCATAGCGTAAACGAGAAGTGTAAAAGGAAGACCTCCTAGCCAAACAATCGGAATGAATAATGCAGCTCCAATTACTGCAGTGATGATGCGTTGTTTCAATTTGTTTCTTCTCCCTTCAATCCTCCATAACGGCGATTTCGGTTTTGGTAACTATCCACTGCGTCGAGCAAGCAGCTTTCGTCAAAATCTGGCCACAGCGTATCCGTAAACCAGAACTCTGTATAGGCCAATTGCCAAAGCATAAAGTTGCTGAGACGAACTTCTCCGCTTGTGCGGATAAGTAAATCAGGTTCGGGTAACTCACACGTCATTAAATGCTGTGAAATTAAATCTTCCGTTACGTCGCTATAGCTAAGCGAACCCTCTTCAACGAGTTGTGCAATTTTTTGCATCGCTTGTGCAATCTCTGCACGACTTCCATAATTCAAAGCAAAATTCAATATTAGTCCCGTATTATCTTTAGTTGCTTCCATTGCTTTGCGAACAGCATTATGTGTATGTCGAGGTAATGTTTCACTTTCACCCATCATGACCACACGCACATTTTGTTCGATCAGCTCAGGTAGATAAGTACCTAAAAACTCTTCGGGCAATCGCATAATAAAATCAACTTCAAGTTTTGGTCGTTTCCAATTCTCGGTCGAAAATGCATATACGGTTAATACACCTACACCTAAATCATTGGCAAGTCGAGTAATTTTCCGAACCGTTTTCATACCTTCATGATGACCGGCTACTCGTGGAAGAGCCCGTTTCTTCGCCCATCTCCCATTGCCATCCATAATAATCGCAATGTGTTCAGGTATTTGTTCTTTTTTAGAATGCGAAATACGCTCCGCCAGCGATTGATTTTGTCGTTCGGGTTTTCTCCGAATGAGTTTATGTAACATGCTGAATCCTCCACTTTACTCGCTTATCGGAATGTCGTCTTTCCTATCATATCAAAAATCGATGGAATTTACTTCTTTCCCATAAAAAAAGACGTCCTATGAAATAGGAACGTCTTAATTGAAAAAAAGTTCAAAAGCTTAAACTTCCAAAATTTCTTTCTCTTTATCTTTGGCAACTTGATCAATTTGAACAATATAATCATCAGTTAGTTTTTGAACATTTTCAGAAAATCCGCGTAAATCGTCTTCTGTGATCTCGCTTTTCTTCTCTAATTTTTTCAATTCATCATTCGCATCACGGCGGATGTTACGAATGCCGACTTTTGCTTCTTCTGCTTCTTTTTTGACTAATTTCACTAAGTCTTTACGACGTTCTTCTGTCAAAGCTGGTATAGCAATACGGATTAATGTACCATCATTTGATGGGGAAATCCCTAAATCTGATTTTTGAATTGCTTTTTCGATGTCACCAAGAGCAGTCTTGTCATAAGGTTGAATTGTCAGCAAGCGTGCTTCAGGTGTCGCGATTCCGGCAATCTGGTTGATTGGCGTCGGTGCACCATAATAATCAACAAAGATTTTATCCAATAAAGAAGCACTCGCACGACCCGCACGAATTGTTGAAAGTTCACGACTTAAAGCTTGAATCGCTTTTGTCATTCTTTCTTTTGTTTGATCAATCACTTGTTTTGACATTACGTATTCCTCCTAACGATCGTACCAATTGTTTCACCTAAAACGGCACGTTTAATATTTCCATTCTCCATAATTGAGAATACTATGAGCGGGATATCATTGTCCATACATAGTGTTGAAGCAGTCGAATCCATTACTTGCAAGCCTTGTTGAATGACATCGAGGAATGAAAGAGTGTCATACTTAATGGCATCGCTATTTGTTTTTGGATCAGCTGAGTAGACGCCATCCACATTGTTTTTGCCCATTAAAATAACATCTGCCTCAATTTCTGCAGCACGTAGCGCAGCTGTCGTATCAGTAGAGAAGTAAGGATTCCCTGTTCCAGCAGCAAAAATAACGACTCTTTTCTTCTCTAAATGGCGGATTGCTTTTCTACGAATATAAGGTTCAGCTACTTGACGCATTTCAATTGATGATTGAACGCGTGTTTCAATGCCTGATTTTTCAAGTGAATCTTGCAGTGCTAAAGAATTCATAACAGTAGCTAACATGCCCATATAGTCCGCAGTTGCACGGTCCATACCCATTTCACTACCTACTTTACCGCGCCAGATATTTCCGCCACCAACTACAACAGCAACTTCAACACCTAACTCTACAACTTCTTTCACTTGATCAGCTACGGATTTAATRATTTGAGGAGAAAGTCCAAAACCTTGTTCTCCTGCTAAAGCTTCTCCGCTTAATTTTAACACGACTCGATTGTATTTAGTCTCGCTCATGGGTAGCCTCCATTACACTTTTTTCTCGAAAAATAGGGAACACAAAATCGTGCTCCCCGGAGTAATAATATATTCGTTTAGTATTAACCTTTGTTAACTTGGCTCATTACTTCTTCAGCAAAGTTATCTTGGCGTTTTTCGATACCTTCACCAACAGCGTAACGTACGAATTCAGTAACAGTACCGCCCGTAGATTTCACGAACTCACGAACTTTTTGATCTGAATTTTTAACGAATGATTGATCAAGCAAACAAACGTCTTCGAAATATTTACCAAGGCGGCCTTCAACCATTTTAGCTACGATGTTTTCTGGTTTGCCTTCGTTTAGAGCTTGCTCAGTCAAGATTTTACGCTCGCGGTCAACTTCTTCTTCAGACACTTCGTCACGAGAAATATAAGTTGGGTTTAAAGCTGCAACGTGCATTGCAACATCTTTAGCTGCTTGAGCATCAGTAGATCCTTCAAGAGTTACAAGTACGCCAATGCGGCCACCCATGTGTAGGTAAGGACCAAAAGCGTCGTTGTCTGTTTTTGTGCGAACAACAAAACGACGTAATGTAATTTTTTCACCGATTTTTGCAATCGCATTTGAAATGTGATCTGCAACAGTTAAACCGTTAGACATTGTAGAAGCATTTGCTACTTCAACTGTTTCTGGTTTAGTAGCAAGCAAGTGCTCAGCCAATTCTTTAACTAATGTTTGGAAACCTTCGTTTTTAGCAACGAAATCTGTTTCAGCATTAACTTCAAGAAGAACAGCGTCATTACCTTGTTCTAAAATGTAAGTAGTACCTTCTGCAGCGATACGATCAGCTTTTTTAGCTGCGCTAGAAAGACCTTTTTCACGTAAAAAGTCTACTGCTGCATCGATATCTCCGTTTACTTCTACTAACGCTTTTTTACAGTCCATCATACCTGCGCCTGTTTTTTCGCGTAATTCTTTAACCATTTGTGCTGTAACTGCCATTGTTGTTTCCTCCTATTCAAGTATCAACTCTGTGTTATTTCTCAAAAAAAGGTGATAAGGGGTTTAGCCGCTTATCACCTGTAACATACGTGGGGATTACTCAGCAGCTTCAGCTGGAGTTAGATCTTCACCTTGTTTTGACTCAAGTAACGCATCAGCCATTTTACCAGTTAATAATTTAACGGCACGAATAGCATCGTCGTTTGCAGGAATTACATAGTCGATTTCATCTGGGTCACAGTTTGTATCAACGATTCCAACTAGAGGGATGTTTAATTTAATAGCTTCTGCAACAGCAATACGCTCTTTACGAGGGTCTACTACGAACATTACGTCCGGTACACCTTTCATGTCGCGAATACCGCCTAAGAATTTAACAAGACGTTCGTGTTCTTTTTTAAGTTGAACAACTTCTTTTTTAGGAAGCACAGTGAAAGTACCGTCTTCTTCCATTTTTTCGATCGCTTTCAAACGGTTTACACGTTTTTGGATCGTACCGAAGTTTGTTAATGTACCACCTAACCAACGTTGGTTAACATAGTACATACCTGAGCGTTCTGCTTCTTCTTTGATAGCTTCTTGTGCTTGTTTTTTCGTACCAACGAAAAGAACTTTACCACCGTCTGCTCCAACTTGGCGCATGAAGTCATATGCTTCTTCTAACTTCTTAACCGTTTTTTGTAGATCGATGATGTAGATTCCGTTACGTTCCACAAAAATGTATTTCTTCATTTTCGGGTTCCAACGGCGAGTTTGGTGACCAAAGTGTACACCAGCTTCAAGTAATTGTTTCATAGAAATTACTGACATGTTTTGTTTCCTCCTGATATGGTTTTTTTCCTCCGCATTCTTCAACTAGAGCTCAAGACCTTAACTTTGTTAAGGACCACTTGTCACTATCCAAATGCGTGTGTGATAACACCATTTGATAATATACCATATCTAGACTAACCTCGCAAGTGTTTCTAACAAAAATCTACAAACAATAATAGTTCGGCTTACTAATCGCAGTTTTTTTGAATACAGTTAGAGTCTGACGCAGGCTCGATTTTATCGTTTTCCAACTAAGGTCGCTATTTTCCCAACTAAACCTTCATATTTTCCATCTAAGCCTTCAATTATTCCAACTAGACTTCTACTCACCTTTAAAGCTACAAAAAACGACAACAAAGGCTGAGCCTTTGTTGTCGTTTGGTTTTACTTATTTTAATTTTAATTGAGCTAATTCGTTCAAGAATTTATCGTTCAATACTTTGATGTATGTTCCTTTCATTCCTAAAGAACGAGATTCGATAACACCAGCACTTTCCAATTTACGTAAAGCATTAACGATTACAGAACGAGTAATACCGACGCGGTCAGCAATTTTTGATGCTACAAGCAAACCTTCATTTCCGTCAAGTTCTTCGAAAATATGTTCAATAGCTTCTAATTCACTATATGACAAAGAGTTAATCGCCATTTGAACAACCGCTTTGCTGCGAGCTTCTACTTCAATTTGTTCTGATTTTTCACGTAGGATTTCCATCCCAACAACAGTTGCACCGTATTCACCAAGAATTAAATCATCATCATGGAATTCAGCTTTCAAACGTCCAAGAATTAATGTTCCAAGACGTTCCCCACCACCGATGATTGGAACGATTGTAGTTAAACCTTCTTTGAATAACTCACGATTCTCAACAGGGAATACTGTATGTTCGCTGTACACATCCAAGTTAGAAGATGTTTCATTTACGTTAAAAAGGTTTTTCGTATATTCTTCAGGGAATTGACGCTCTTCCATCATTTTGATCATGCGCTCGTTCTCAATTTGTTGATTGATGTCGAATCCTAGGAGCTTTCCTTTACGGCTAACGATAAACACGTTACATTCGATTACATTGCTAAGAGTTGTTGCCATTTCTTTAAAGTTTACTGGCTTACCAGCAGACGCTTGAAGCATCGAGTTAATTTTTCTTGTTTTTCCTAATAAATTCATTAATGTGGCCTCCTATATTGGGTACTGCTATTTATTAAATATTCTAAAGGTTTTTAATTGTTTTGGGAATAGCTATAACTTACATTACAAAATAAATTGTGACAAATCTTTGTTTTTTACGATATTTCCAAGTTTTTGGTCGACATATACAGGAGTAATGTCGATATGCGCGGGAGCAATGTCAGAAGCCTCATAAGAAAGCTCTTCAAGTAACTTCTCCAAAATCGTATGCAATCGACGTGCACCTATATTATCGGACTCTTGATTCACTTCTGTTGCAATTTCAGCAATTCGCTCAATTGCACTGTCAGTAAATTCAAGCGTTACCCCTTCAGTTTCCAGCAAAGATTTGTACTGGCGTATCAATGAATGATCTGGTTCTTTCAAAATACGAACAAAATCATCTTTTGTTAACTTTTCAAGTTCCACACGGACTGGGAAGCGTCCTTGTAGTTCCGGTATTAAATCCGAAGGCTTTGCTGTGTGAAATGCTCCAGCAGCTACGAAAAGCATGTAGTCAGTTTTGACTGCACCATACTTCGTCTGAACAGTCGATCCTTCTACAATCGGTAATATATCACGTTGTACACCTTCACGCGAAACATCCGCAGATGAACCGTTGCCCCCCTTGCTCGCAATCTTATCGATTTCATCAATAAAAATGATTCCCGTTTGCTCGGCACGTTCGATGGATTTTTGAGCTACTTCCTCTGAGTCGATAAGCTTGTGAGCTTCTTCTAGAGTTAAGACTCGTCGTGCATCTTTCACTTGCAAGCGGCGCTTTTTCTTTTTCTTCGGCATCAGGTTAGATAATGCATCTTGCATATTCTGCCCCATACTTTCCATCCCAGAGCCTTGGAAGGCATCAAACATGGAAGGAGCCTGTTCTGTAACTTCTACGTTTACCCATTCATCTTCCAATTTACCGTCTCTTAAGTCTTCGGCAATTTGGGAGCGTTTTAAACGAATGTCTGTATCGTCATTTGCAGGTTCTTCCTGTTCTGCTTTTTGACCAAATAACATTTCAAATGGATTTTGCGTATTATGTTTCTTTTTCAAGGATGGTACGAGAAGACGGACGATGGCATCATTCGCCAATCGCTCAGCTTGTGCTTTTACGCCTTCAGTCATTTCTTCTTTGACTATACGTACAGCCGCTTCTGTTAAATCACGAACCATTGATTCCACGTCACGGCCAACATAGCCAACTTCTGTAAACTTGGTGGCTTCTACTTTGATAAACGGTGCGTTCGTAAGTTTAGCTATTCTTCTCGCAATTTCCGTTTTACCGACACCAGTAGGACCAATCATCAGTATATTTTTCGGTATAACTTCATTTTTCATCTCATCAGACAACAAACTTCTACGATAGCGATTTCGCAACGCTACAGCTACTGATTTTTTAGCTTCTTTTTGTCCGACAATAAAACGGTCTAAGTGCTCGGTTATTTGTTTTGGTGTTAACTGTTGTTTATTCATTCACTTAACGCCTCCACAATAATTTGATGATTGGTAAATACACAAATATCAGCTGCAGTTGTAAGTGCTGCTTTGGCAATTTCGGTGGCATTCAATGTTTCACCAGCATATTGTTTCAGTGCACGTCCTGCTGCCAATGCAAAATTCCCACCAGAACCGATTGCTAAAATGCCATCATCGGGTTCAATTACTTCACCAGTACCTGAAACCAATAAAAGTGTTTCTTTATTCATCACGAGCAACATCGCTTCAAGTCTTCGTAACATTTTGTCGCCTCTCCATTGTTGGGCAAGTTCGACTGCAGCTCTTTGTAAGTTGCCATCGTATTCCATCAATTTCGCTTCAAACATTTCAAATAAAGTAAAAGCGTCTGCCACTGATCCAGCAAAACCTGCAAGCACTCGACCGTTGTATAAGCGTCTAACTTTTTTTGCTGTATGCTTCATGACAACTTGATTTCCTAAAGTAACTTGACCATCGCCAGACATTGCAGATTTTCCTTTATGCTGAATCGCAAAAATCGTGGTTGCATGTATTTCTCCCATGAAGTTCACCTCTCGTTTAGCTCATCCTTCATTATGCTCTAGGATGTGCATTCATATAAGTTCTTCGCAAATGTTCTTTCGTTACGTGTGTATAAACTTGTGTCGAAGACAAATGACTATGCCCAAGTAATTCTTGGACAGTACGCAAGTCGGCTCCATTGTTCAGTAAATGTGTTGCAAATGTATGCCGCAACATATGCGGATAGATTTTAGTATGCAATGCTGCTTTTTCCACTAAGTCGCTCAGTATATATCTAACACCACGCGGAGTCAAAGGCTGACCACGCATATTTGTAAATACAAAATTGTGTTTAGCTTGTTTCATTAATTTAGGACGCGCTTCGTCCATATAGAGTTCCAACGCATCTTGAGCAAACTGACCAAACGGTACATATCTCTCTTTTCTGCCTTTACCCATTACTCTCATGATGCCGAGACGCTTATCAATATCGCGTTCTTCCAAAGATGTTAACTCGCTTACCCGAATTCCGGTTGCATACAACATTTCAAGGATTGCCCGATTACGAAGCACCATGGGTTCTTCGCCTTCAGTTGCCTGGAATAGTTGTTGTAACTCTTCTTCATAAAAAAAATGAGGAAGTCGTTCCTCTTTTTTGGGATGATATAACGAGCGAAATGCATCTTCTTTTAAACCGAATTCCCGGTTGCCAAACTTGAAGAAAGAACGGATCGCAGATATTTTTCTGGAAATCGAAGTACGTGAAAGTGATTCATCGTACAGTTTTGTCACATACAGTCTAGCGTGAATATATTCGACATCATGTAAGCTTGTAATACCTTCTGATTGTAAAAAATCAAAAAAGTACAGTAAGTCCGATTCGTATTCTCGAACAGTGTGTTCTGAATAGTTCTTTTCAAGCTGGATATAGCTTTTAAATTGAGACAAAGCTTCTAAGGGAGTCATAGGTGTCTGCACCTCCAAATAGTTAAAGCGCCAGGAACCGTCCCGTCTTGAAACAGCCGGAGCAGCTGGATGGCAAAACACGTGAAAAATGAATTGTATACGAATTTATAAATATGACAAAGTAAAAAGCCTCTAAATTATAACAATAATTAGAGGCTTTCAGCAATTAAATCGAATATGAATTCATAAAATTTTGAATTGTGCCAAGTGCACGTTCAGCTTGCTTCTCTCCACGCTTTTCTTTCGTTTTGTACCGTTGCGACAAAGTAGGGAATAAACCAAAGTTGACGTTCATCGGTTGGAAGTTTTTCGGATCAGCTTCTGTAATATAGCGAGCCATACTGCCTAGTGCGGTAGCTTCAGGGAATACAAGTAATTCTTCCCCCAAAGCTAATCTTGCAGCGTTTATCCCTGCTATCAAGCCACTTCCGGCTGATTCAACATATCCTTCAACACCTGTCATTTGTCCCGCAAAGAACAATTGATCATTTGTCTTTAGTTGATATGTAGGTTTCAAAACTCTTGGTGAATTGATGAACGTATTACGGTGCATCACGCCGTAGCGGACGATTTCCACATCTTCCAAACCTGGAATTAACTGCAAAACTTGTTTTTGTGGACCCCATTTTAAATGTGTCTGAAATCCGACAATGTTGTACAAAGTGCCTGCTGCATCATCTTGTCGCAACTGTACAACAGCAAAAGGAACCTTGCCAGTTCTCGGATTTTCCAGTCCAACTGGCTTCATTGGACCGAATAATAAAGTCTTTTTCCCACGTTCAGCCATCACTTCAAACGGCATACAACCTTCGAAATAGATTTCTTTTTCGAATTCTTTTAAAGGCACTACTTCAGCAGAAATCAGAGCTTCATAAAAACGGTCAAACTCTTCTTCTGTCATCGGACAATTGATGTATGCTGCTTCCCCTTTATCATAGCGGGATTTCACATAAACCTTGTCCATGTTAATACTGTCTTTTTCAACTATTGGGGCAGCTGCATCATAAAAGTATAAATAATCCTGACCAGTCAGTTGTTGTATCTTTTCAGCCAAAGCCTGAGAAGTTAATGGTCCTGTAGCAATAATGGTAATGCCTTCAGGAATTTCAGTTACTTCCTCATTGATGACTTCAACAAGAGGATGATTTTTCACTTTTTCTGTTACATACCCCGCAAATTCATGACGATCTACCGCAAGAGCGCCACCCGCAGGGACAGCACATTGATCTGCAGCACCCATTATAACGGAGTCCAGCATTCTCATTTCTTCTTTAATGACGCCGACAGCATTAGTTAATGTGTTCGCACGTAAAGAATTTGAACATACTAACTCTGCGAATTTATCCGTGTGATGAGCAGCTGTTTGTTTAACCGGGCGCATTTCGTACAATCGAACCCGTACACCTCTTTTGGCGATTTGCCACGCAGCTTCACTTCCTGCAAGACCTGCTCCAATTACATTGACGATTGTCAATTCCTACACCAACCTTTTCTATACAATCTGAGAAAATAGAAACTTTCACAGATTTTTATTTCTTTTTTTCTATGTACAGCTCCAAACATCAGTCCAGTTAGCCCACTAAGGACCAACTGGACCGACACTTGTTGCTTATCTTTATTATGCTTGTGTATCTTCCTTGTAATCACAAGAAGTACACTGGATTTGAATACCTTTTTTCAGTTTTTTCTCTACTAGCAATTCGCTACATTTCGGACATGGGCGGCTGATTGGCTTGTCCCATGAAACGAATTCACAAGTTGGATAGCGATCGCATCCATAAAAAATACGTTTCGATTTACTTTTACGTTCAACGACTTCGCCTTCCTTACAGCTTGGACACGTCACTCCGATATTTTTAACGATTGCTTTTGTATTACGGCAATCCGGGAAGTTGCTACATGCCATGAATTTTCCATATCTGCCTAATTTAAAGACCATTGGAGATTCACATTTTTCGCAATCTTCTCCTGCAGGTTCATCCTTGATTACGACTTTCTCCATCTCTTTGTCCGCGTGTGTTACATGCTTTTCAAAGTCTCTGTAGAACTTATCAATGATGTGAACCCATTTTTCCTGTCCTTCTTCGACACTGTCCAAATCTTTTTCCATCTGGGCAGTAAACTCGATGTCAATAATGTCCGGGAAAAACTCCAACACTAGCTGATGGACAATGCCACCAAGTTCAGTTGGCACAAAACGCTTTGCATCGAGTGATACATATCCGCGCTTTTGTATTGTATCAAGTGTAGGTGCATATGTCGAAGGACGGCCTATCCCAAGCTCTTCAAGCGTTTTAACAAGTCGGGCCTCCGAATAACGTGGTGGTGGTTGTGTGAAATGTTGCTTCGGCTCAATTTCAAGCTTCTTCACAAAATCGCCTTTTTCCATTTCCGGTAATATACGATCTTTTTCCTCTACTTGATCATCGTTGCCTTCTACATATAATTTCATGAAACCAGGGAATTTCACTTGTGAACCATTCGCACGGAATACAACATTTTCATTTGTTAAATCAACCGTCACAGTATCTAATACTGCTGAAGACATCTGGCTCGCCAAGAACCGTTCCCAAATCAACTTGTAGAGACGGAATAAATCTTTTGAAAGAATTGATTTCAGCTGATCAGGAGATCTCAATACGCTCGTAGGACGAATCGCTTCATGGGCATCCTGAGATTTGCTCGATTGTTTAGTCGGTCCTGTTGAAGTGGTGACATATTCCTTGCCATATTCCCCTTCTATAAAACTGTGTGCATCTTTCTTCGCTGTATCGGAAATTCGGGTAGAATCTGTACGCATATACGTAATCAAACCGACAGTACCTTCTTTTCCAACATTCAAACCTTCATATAGCTGTTGAGCAAGCATCATTGTTTTTCGTGCTCGGAAGTTTAACTTGCGTGCCGCTTCCTGTTGAAGGGATGATGTAGTGAACGATGGCGCTGGGTTGCGTTTACGCTCTTTTTTAACAACGCTTGTGACTTCGAACTTGTCACCTTTAAGTTGTTTCAAGATTTCTTTTACTTGGTCTTCGTTTGTCAACTTGACCTTTTCGTTTCCATTGCCGAAGTACATCGCGTCAAATGATTTTTTGCCTTTTTCAAAGCTACCTTCGATTGACCAGTATTCTTCAGGCTGGAAATTCTTAATCTCGTTCTCACGGTCAATGATCAGTCTTAACGCAACGGATTGCACGCGACCTGCAGATAGACCTTTTTTGACTTTCTTCCATAGAATCGGACTGATGTTATAACCAACCAACCTATCCAAAATACGACGGGCTTGTTGTGCATCTACCAAGTCCATATCAATGGGACGGGGGTTTTTAAACGATTCTTTAATTGCGTCTTTTGTAATTTCATTAAAAACGACGCGACAATCTGATTCAATATCAATGTTCAATGAATTCGCTAGATGCCAAGCAATTGCTTCGCCTTCGCGATCGGGGTCAGCCGCGAGATAAATTTTCTTCGCTTTTTTGGCTGCTGATTTCAGATCCTGCATAACTGGGCCTTTACCACGAATCGTGATGTACTTTGGTGTGTATTCATTTTCTACGTCTACACCCATTTGACTACGTGGCAAATCACGAACATGACCAAGTGATGCTTTTACTTTGTACTTTTTGCCAAGATAACGTTCAATCGTTTTCGCTTTGGCTGGCGATTCCACAATCACTAAAAAATCCGACATGTATGTGCCTCCTCATAGAGGTTCCTAATAAATCAATAAAAGAAATACCTGTTGCAAAATGTATAACAGATTTTACTATAATGCAACCATTTTTCATTACATTGTTCAATTTTGAATAGACAATCCTTGAAAATCTTCTACAATTTGATAGCCATTCCAGATTGGTTTAGCCCCATCTAATAGCGACCGGTTGGGTCCGAGTGACAGCATTGAGGTGATGGGACCAGGGACACAATAGACATCTTTTCCATTGTCCAAAGCATGTTGGAGGGTACTGACTGTTCCACTTTTTTCTTTTGCCTCTGTTACAACCAGCGCTTGAGAAATACCGCTGATTAGCCGGTTTCGCATAGGAAAATACCATTTTTGTGGAGTGACGTACGGTGGATACTCAGTCACAGTTAAATGATGCTTTTCCATGATCGTATATAACTGGTCGTTCTCTTTGGGATAGCGGGTGAAGTGACCATGACCAAGGATTCCGATGGTTTTTCCGCCAAGATTATGAGTTGTCTGATGAGCCATTGCATCAGCACCTTTCGCCATGCCACTGACAATGACCATATCATACTCAATAAGTGGAGGAAGAATCAATGACATCGAAGCTCTCGAATAGTCCGTTGCGTCTCTCGCACCAACGACTGACACGTAATTTTTCATCGTTAAATAATCAATATTGCCTTTCGCGTAAAGAATTGCTGGCGGGTCATATAGTGTTCTTAATTGTTTGGGATAATTAGGATGGTTAAATGGGATTGGGGTAATGTTATTCGAGTTATATGCTTGTATAAGGGGGGTTTCAAGCACTTTTGCATATGCATCTTTAAATTTCCTGGCTCGTTCAGGAGTCAGTCTCAATAATTTCGAAAGCTGATAGATATCCATTCCCTCGCATGAGGCTAATTCAGAATCTACTTGAAGTAGGGGCTCCAAGCGATTTAGAGGGATAGGCAAAACATAGTGAAGCGCCAATAAACGATGATAAAATGATAGATTGATCATGCATTTCCTCCTTTTTTTTAGAAACAGAAGCAAAACATCCGACGATGCGTCGCCTCCTTTTATATTAATCTGTTATTAATAAATTGACCAGTTTTCGACTACTTTCGACTTCTACTTTTCTGAGTTTCTTCTATATAAATTAGATGTTAGAACCGCTTGTTAAAAAGAATTATATTATCAGACAAAATCAAAAAAGCTCGAAACGTTGAATTAACAACGTTTCGAGCATTTATTTTAGATTAATGTGTTTTACATTGATCGTACAAGCCTTTTTCTTTAATCACTTTGATTAAAGTTTCACCAATAACAGATGGAGTAGCTGCAACTTCCATGCCAGCTTCATTCATCGCTTTGATTTTGTCAGCAGCTGTACCTTTACCACCAGAGATAATCGCACCGGCATGGCCCATACGTTTACCTTCAGGAGCTGTTTGTCCACCAATGAATCCTACTACAGGTTTAGTCATGTTAGTTTTGATCCACTCAGCAGCTTCTTCTTCAGCTGTTCCGCCGATTTCACCAATCATTACTACTGCATACGTATCTGGATCTTCATTGAATGCAGATAATGCATCGATGAAGTCAGTTCCGTTTACTGGGTCTCCACCAATACCTACAGCTGTACTTTGTCCAATACCTTCTTGAGAAAGTTGGTGTACTGCTTCATAAGTTAGTGTACCAGAACGAGAAACTACACCTACATGGCCTTTTTTGTGAATGTATCCTGGCATAATACCAATTTTACATTCTTCAGGTGTAATTACACCTGGGCAGTTCGGTCCGACTAAACGAGTTTTCTTGCCTTCCATATAGCGTTTAACTTTTACCATATCAAGAACAGGAATGTGTTCAGTAATACAAATCGCCATATCCAAGTCAGCATCTACTGCTTCAAGAATAGCATCTGCAGCGAATGGAGCTGGAACATAAATAACGGACACGTTAGCGCCAGTTGCTTTCACAGCTTCTTCTACTGTATTGAAAACGGGTACGCCTTCAGCTTCAGTTCCGCCTTTACCTGGAGTTACACCAGCGACGATTTTTGTACCATACTCAAGCATTTGCTTTGTATGGAAAAGAGCTGTTGATCCCGTAATACCTTGCACGAGTACTTTCGTATCTTTGTTAATATAAACGCTCATCTTTTGTCCCTGCCTTTCTTAGCCTACAAGTTCAACAATTTTTTGCGCGCCATCAGCCATAGAGCCAGCCGCAATAATGTTTAAGCCAGATTCATTCAATAATTTCTTCCCAAGTTCTACGTTTGTACCTTCCAAACGAACAACTAAAGGTACTTGCAATCCAACTTCTTTCGCAGCTGTGATTACGCCTTCAGCGATAACGTCACACTTCATGATTCCGCCAAAGATGTTAACGAAGATCCCTTTAACATTTTTGTCTGAAAGAATGATTTTGAATGCTTCAGTCACTTTCTCAGCTGTCGCACCGCCCCCAACGTCAAGGAAGTTAGCGGGTGATCCGCCGTAATAGCTGATTGTATCCATTGTTGCCATAGCTAGTCCAGCACCGTTAACCATACATCCGATGTTGCCATCCAATGAGATATAGCTTAAGTCATATTTAGAAGCTTCGATTTCTTTTGCATCTTCTTCGTCATAGTCGCGTAATTCCAAAATGTCTTTATGACGATATAAAGCATTAGCGTCGAAGTTAAACTTCGCGTCAAGTGCCATAACGTCTCCACCACCTGTTACAACTAGTGGATTGATTTCAACGATTGCCGCATCTTTTTCAACAAACACTTGGTAAAGACCAAGCATGAATTTCACAGCTTTGTTTACTAGCTTAGCTGGAATGTTCATGTTGAAAGCCATACGACGAGCTTGGAAGCCTGTTAATCCAATAACTGGATCGATTACTTCTTTGAAGATTTTTTCAGGAGTTGCTTCAGCAACTTCTTCAATGTCCATTCCGCCCTCTTCAGAACCCATAAGAGTTACACGTGAAGTTGCACGGTCAAGTACTAAACCTAAGTAGTACTCTTTCTTAATGTCGCAGCCTTCTTCAACTAGAAGACGCTTGATTTCTTTTCCTTCAGGACCTGTCTGATGAGTGACAAGGACTTTACCAAGAAGTTCCTTCGCGTATGTACGAACTTCATCCAAGTTCTTCGCGATTTTAACACCGCCAGCTTTACCACGACCACCTGCGTGGATTTGAGCTTTCACCACGACAACTTCAGTGCCTAGTTCTTTTGCAGCTTTTACTGCTTCTTCAGGAGAAAAAGCAACTAAACCGTTCGACACTGCGACACCATATTGTCTGAGGAGTTGTTTACCTTGATATTCATGGATATTCATTTTACATCCTCCAATCAAACTTCTGTCAAGTAATTTACTACCTTAACCATTGTATAAAACCTGTCATACAATGTCCACACTTGTCCTTAATATTACTGAAACATCGAATATTCTGTACTTTTTTGTCGAAAAAAAGTTTTTCTATTTATTCATGCCATGAGACTTATCAATCCGGTAAATAAATGCAAACACTTCTGCAACCGCTTGATACAACTCTTCAGGAATCGATTCATTGATATCCAATTGGCCAAGCAGCGACACTAAACTAGGATCTTCTTGTATGGGAATTTTATGTTCAAGTGCTTTTTTTATTAGATTTTCAGCAATTACACCTTTGCCTTTAGCTATGACTGTCGGGGCATTTTCTACATTCTGTTTATATGTCAATGCGACAGCTTCTTTGATGGTCTTGTTTTCTTCCCTCATATTAGAACATCTACTCCCCACTTGCTTACTTGCGCCTCTGTCAATATAGGATGGGGCTCCGATTGCTTTATATAACTTTTCATAAATACGCCTGATAATTGATAATTTAACGAGCTAAGACCTGTTTTAAGCGCTTCCCTGAACTGTTCTGCATAAGGCATTAATGCATCACTTTCGTTAAAAATATTAATTGTGATGACACGATTTTGTATTTGCATATCAATTACAATCTCTTTCAAAGAAGCTAAGTCCAGATAAAACATGACACGGGCATAATTGGAATCGATTTTCCCATCCTCTTTCATTTGACCATTCCATTGCAGTGAGGCATCCATGCGTTTTCCGAGAAAATCCAGTGGAACTTGCATAAGAAACTGATGTTGAGGACCATTTTCACCCGATAATATTTGCATCCCATTCAACCGGGAAACAATCATTTCTGCTGTTTCTTTCAACGTGGCTGCAATCACTTGATTTTGTAGTAATGCCAGCAATTGCGGTTTAAGCGATTCACTTATTTGGCTCAGATTCGCTCCTTTCGCTAATTTTGCTTCGTAAGCAAATCCGATATTGCCAAGTATTTGTTTCATTGCTTGTTCGATCGCTATGCTGTTTATTCCAGATTGAATTGTAGCTTCTGCTGTAATAAAAGCTTGCTGAACGGGTAGTTGATTGGATTTACTAGATAGCAGTGTTAATTGTTCAAATACCTTTGCGTCCAACTCTTTACCGTTCAAGGAAGTTAATATGGACAACACATAATCCTTTGGTGCAAACAATTTCTGGTCAGTGTGAAATGGTTGGGATTGACTTGCTTCGGCAAATGCCTTTATTACTTCATTTATTAAAGACTTTATAGCCGCATTCCATTCTCGCGATTGAGGTGCTATCTGCACTACTTTTTGAATCAGTTGTTGGATTTCATCTTTTCCTTCAACTGATAGAAGTTGGTTTTGTTGAATCATGTTTTGAAGAAATTTCAATAGTTCCTGAGCTCGAACTGGGTCTTGCAATTGAAGAAGTAGTTGTCCAACTTGCAAACTTTGCCCATCAACTGGCGCTTCAATGGATGTTACTTGTGAACTTAACCAGTTGGCAAGTGTTGCTTGTTTTGGGACAAGTCCAACGTCTTTCAACAAATTCAACAATGCCAGCTTGTCACTTTCGCTTGTATTCTGTGATTGTAATCGTTCAATCACTTGTCCGAGTATTGCCCCGCCAAGTTCATTTGAGAAAGGCTGAGATATTTGCGCTAATGCTTTCTCTAGGTTTCCCTTTTGGCTGGATGGAATGGACGTATCATTTTGTAAGGCTATTTTAAACGCATCCAATAGCTGGTGTATGCCATTTTTATCTTGTCCGCTGATTAACGTGCGAAAGTTTTCATTCGTAAATAATAATTTGAGCTCACTCAGTTTCTGAATCGCCAACAAACCTTCTGCTATTTTAACCTGTGGTGGGATTTCTTTCAGCCATTGTTCTGCCAATAGTAACTGTTCTTTAGATAGAGGTATTTTTTCTTTGACCATCTGTTGTACAATACTCTCCATTTCGGTTGTTTTCGGCAACTGAAGGGAGTCCATTAACTGCTTCGTTTGACTGGATGTGGCTTTGGAAGAGTTTAGAGCATCTGTCACTACCTTTAATTGCAAAGCTGCTTTATCACCTACTACTTGAAAGTAATGAGTATCTCCGGCTTTTAAAGGAACTTCTAATATCGCCATCATTTTTTGATTTCCCACTTGAACTTCGGCTCTTTGGTCAGGAAATAATTTTTTCACACTCCCATGAATTACTTGACCGTGTTTTAACGAGAAAATCTGTTCACTTGTGACTGCGGTTCGTATAGAAGGCTTTATAGTGGATGACATGCTCAAACCTCCTTTATGAAGTCATGGATTTTATAGGTTCAAATGATTTTCTATGAATGGGCGTTGGACCAAACTCACTCAAAGCCTCCAAATGTAATGCTGTCCCGTACCCGGCATTTTTCGCAAAATGATATTCTGGATAGATTTTATCAAACTTATCCATTATTTCATCACGCGTTGTTTTTGCTAATATCGATGCTGCAGCGATGGCCAGACTCTTGGCATCCCCTTTGATAATCGAGTGTTGTGATGTTGTTGTAGGCAGCTTCATGGCGTCAACCAATAAGACGTGCGGTTCAATCGACAAGTTGTCAACTGCTTGCATCATGGATAACCGTGTCGCTTCGTAGATATTTAAGGTATCAATTTGTTCAACTTCTTGAATATGTATGGAATAACAATGTGCATGTTTTTTAATGACTTCTGCGAAACTCTGCCTTTTACTGCGTGACAGCTGTTTGGAGTCATTTATCCCAAAAAGTTCGCTCGGGTAATCCTTGAAAATGACAGCCGCAGTTACGACAGGACCAGCAAGAGGACCTCTCCCTGCTTCATCTATGCCAGCTACCAAATCATTCATCGATAGCTTGTGACTATTGTCAAAATGAATCTTTTCTTCATGTTCAAGTTGAACTTTTTTCTCCATTTCTAGTCTCTTTAGCCAGGACGCAACCAGCTTTTGAACACCCGTCCGTTGATCGTTCATGAGTTCATTCGTCCAGTCATTAGGTTTTGATGTGTTCCTAAGTTGTTCTGAAATTGCCTTTATTGTTAGCATTCCGCTTCACCTCTTTGTCTGTGTTTTGCTATATATGTATGAATGTTGATGATATTGAATATAAAACGAGAGCGTGCATTTACACCTTGCTCTAATAAGAACCCAATTTGAAGGTTGCCGTTGATATTCCACAAAAAACGTCTTGTATTTATAAAAAAACCTTTCTTACCCGAAGGTAAAAAAGGTTACTGTTCAGGTTCTGATACCAATTCATCCACAATATCAAACGTCAATTTACCGAGATGTTGCCCACGGATATCACGTACAATAAGTTGCGCAACTTGATCATAATCTATTTCCCCACCACCTGCGTAGGCACGTCTAAGTTTCCCGATATGGTCAAATGTGACAACTAAGTCCTCATCTACTTCAGATAATTTGTAGCGTTCTTCCATACGTTTTGGATAATGTGCAGCTAAGAACTTCAGACCATATACAGCCAAGTCTTCCATATTGGTTATGGTGTCTTTGATTGCACCTGTCAATGCCAGTTTGTAACCTACAGCCTGGTCTTCAAACTTCGGCCATAGGATACCTGGTGTATCCAAAAGCTCTAGTTCTTTCCCAACTTTTATCCACTGTTGGGCTTTTGTGATACCAGGCGTATTGCCCGTTTTAGCTAGATTCTTCTTCGCCAGACGGTTGATTAACGTTGATTTACCAACGTTAGGAATCCCGACGATCATCGCACGAATAGCTCGTGGTTTGATTCCACGAAGGCGCATACGCTCCCACTTTTCGAACAACAGCTCACTTGCTGCTTTGGTCACAACTTGTAACCCTTTGCCTTCAAGCGAATTGATGGCAACAGCACGGTGCCCACGTTCTTCAAAATATTGAATCCACTTTTTCGTTTGAAAATCATCAGCCATGTCCATTTTATTTAAAATCAAAAGACGTGTCTTCTGTCCGATCACTTCATCAATCATCGGATTTCGTGAAGACAGCGGCAATCTTGCATCAATCAATTCAAATATAATATCGACTAATTTTAATTTTTCCGTAACTTCACGACGAGCTTTCGCCATATGACCCGGAAACCATTGAATGGTCATTTTCTAATCTCCTCCTGTGTTACTCAACAAGTCCCATTTCAGTTGGTGGCCAGAAAATAACTTTCGTACTGCCTATTATTTCTTCCATTGGCACCACACCGATAATTCGGCTGTCTTTACTGTATCTCCGGTTGTCCCCCATGACAAATACATGCCCTTCAGGAACAACTTCCATTTGAATCAGTTCTTCAAGTGTAAAATCTTCTGTTAATGTACCTTCAATAATATCTTTTTTATAGGCGTCCAAATATGGTTCCGGTTGAGGTTTCCCATTAATATAAAGCTGATCATTTTTATAAGCGATATGATCTCCTGGTACACCGATGACACGTTTAATGTAATCCTTCTTCTCAGGTGCATGGAACACGACGATATCGAAACGGTCTGGTTCCCCCACTTCATAGCCGATTTTGTTGACAATCATCCGATCTCCGTCTTCAAGAGTCGGCATCATCGATTCCCCATCAACTACGATTGGTGTAAATAAAAAATATCGAATAAGCCAGGCTAGTCCAAATGCGATAAGCAAAGCTTTTGACCATTCCCATAACTCATTTTTCTCTTTTTTCGTCTGTTCCATTTTGTTGCCCCCTTGCGTCAATTACTTATATTGTACAAGTATTTATAAAGACAAGCAAAAAGAAAGAGAGCTTGTTAGCCAAGCTCCCTTTCTGATTTGATAATTATCGAATTTCTTTAATACGAGCTGCTTTACCACGTAATTCACGTAGGTAGTACAATTTCGCACGACGTACTTTACCACGACGAAGAACTTCTAAACGAGCAATTTTTGGTGTGTGTACAGGGAATGTACGTTCAACACCTACACCGTAAGAAATTTTACGAACTGTGAAAGTCGAGCTTACACCGCCACCGCGACGTTTAATAACAATACCTTCATACATTTGAATACGTTCGCGAGTTCCCTCAACGACCTTAACGTGTACACGTACAGTGTCACCAGGACGGAATTCAGGAAGATCCGAACGAAGTTGTTCTTTAGTGATTTCAGTAATAATGTTTTGCATGGTTTTCTCTCCTTAGACAGATGCTCATGCCAGCGACAATGGCTGCAGCGGAACACCGTAATTCAGCACTTCACATAGAAGTACAGAATAGATGATACCACAATTCATCGAAGCTAGCAAGGCAAATTAGTTGTTTTTTTCATTCTCCCACCGTGCGATGAGCTTTTTCTCAGCTACTGTCAATTCATGATTGGACAACAAATCTGGTCGTCTGCTCCACGTACGATATAAAGACTGTTCACTGCGCCATTGATCAATGTGTGCATGATTTCCTGAAAGTAATACGTCTGGCACTTTCAGCCCTCTGAAATCGGCAGGTCGTGTATATTGTGGATGTTCAAGCAATCCAGTTGAAAATGAATCCTGTACGGGTGACTCTCCATTTCCAAGTACGCCAGGTAACAATCGTACGACACTATCGATGACAGTCATTGCACCAAGTTCTCCACCAGTCAAAACAAAATCCCCAATCGAGATTTCATCCGTCACTAAGTGTTCGCGGATTCGTTCATCATAACCCTCATAATGTCCACACAAAAACACTAACTCTTCTTCAAGCGCCAATTCTTCAGCTTTCGCTTGAGTAAAGCGCTCCCCTTGAGGACACATCAAAATGATGCGAGGTTTCTTGGAGCTAGCGGTAATTGCCTCCACGGCTTGAAATAAAGGCTCTGGCTTTAACACCATGCCTGCACCGCCACCATATGGATAATCGTCCACCTGGTTATGTTTATTGCCCGAATACGTACGGAAATCGGTTACTGCCAGTGAGACTGCCTGCTTTTCCTGTGCTTTTTTTAAAATCGAAGATCCGAAGACACCATTAAACATGTCTGGGAATAACGACAACACATGAATACGCATCATGACAATAAGCCGTCCAATACATCAATGACGATTTTCTTTTCATCGACATCAATTTCTTTTACTACATCTTCAATATAAGGAATGTAATGAGCTTTCCCTTTTGCAGGCGTTACGGTCCAAACATCATTTGCTCCCGTTTGCAAAATATCCGTCACCACTCCAATTTCCTGTCCATCCTGACCAAACACAGTACAACCTAGGATTTCATGGAAATAGTACTCGTCCCCTTCTAAATCGAACAACTGATTTTCAGACACTTTTAAAATGCCGTCGCGGAACTCTTGCACCATTTCAATCGTCAAATAGCCTTCGAATGTCAATAAATCAAAGTTCTTATGTTGACGGTGACTTGCAACAGTTAACACTAGAGGCGATTTTCCATCTTTGAACAAAGACAGCTTATTACCTACTGCATAACGCTCTTCAGGAAAATCTGTACTTGAAATGACGCGCACTTCTCCACGAATTCCATGTGTATTAACAATTTTACCGACGTTATACCAATTCATTAAAATCACTCCCGATTTAAAGTGCAAAAAAGGAAGGAACCATAAGCTCCCTCCTTTGCGTCTTAATCTAAAATGTCGACATACGTCTTCTTTTTGTGGTGACTGCTTGCTGCTGAATAAACAATGGTACGGATTGCTTTCGCAACACGACCTTGCTTACCAATAACTTTCCCCATATCTTCAGCATGGACAGAAAGTTTGTAGACAATACGGTTTGCATTTTCGTCTAATTCAACACGAACTTCTTCCGGATAATCAACTAATGGTTTAACAATTGTTTCAATCAGCTGCTTCATTATGCCGCCCCCGATTATTTAGCGTTTTTTGCGTTATGGAATTTCTCCATGATGCCTTGTTCAGAGAACAAGTTACGTACTGTATCAGATGGTTTAGCACCAGTTGATAACCATTTCAACGCTAATTCTTCGTTGATTTTAACTTCAGCTGGTTTTGTTAATGGGTTGTAAGTACCAACTGTTTCGATTTGACGGCCGTCACGTGGAGCGCGAGCGTCAGCAACAACAATACGATAGAAAGGAGATTTTTTAGCTCCCATACGTTTTAAGCGAATTTTAACTGCCATGTTTAATAGCACCTCCGAATAGTTTCACACAAGATAGTATATTATCAAGGATTTATTTGTTTGTAAAGTGTTTTTTCTTAACACCTAATATTTTGCCTAAAAAATCACTTGAAAAGGGAATCCAAGCCAGGCATTTTCATCTTTTTCTTGCCTTTTTGTTGTTGCATGTTCGACATTTGCTTCATCATTTTCTTCATGTCTTCGAATTGCTTAAGCAAACGGTTCACGTCTTGAATAGACGTTCCAGATCCTTTTGCAATTCGTTTTTTCCGACTGGAGTTAATGATATCCGGTGTCGTTTTTTCTTGAGATGTCATAGCGTAAATAATCGCTTCTACACGCCCCATTTGTTTTTCATCAACTTTGGCATTTTCTAGCCCTTTGATTTTACCTGCCCCAGGAAGCATTTTAATGATGTCCTCAAGAGGACCCATTTTCTTCACTTGGTTCAGTTGTTCAACAAAATCATCTAACGTAAAGCTTTGAGTTCTGAATTTCTCTTCCAACTCTTTCGCTTTTTCTTCATCTACGTTAGCTTGAGCTTTTTCAATCAGCGACAACATGTCACCCATCCCTAAAATACGGGAAGCCATACGCTCAGGGTGGAAAGGTTCAAGGGCATCCATTTTTTCACCCATCCCGACAAATTTAATCGGTTTTTGAGCTACAGAACGAATGGAAAGTGCTGCACCACCACGTGTGTCCCCATCAAGTTTCGTTAGGACAACACCTGTAATGCCGATGCTTTCATTGAAGCTTTGAGCAACGTTGACAGCATCTTGACCTGTCATTGAATCTACCACTAGGAACACTTCATCCGGTTCCTTCAATGCACGAATGTCTTTCAATTCTTGCATAAGGTCCTCGTCGATGTGTAAGCGTCCCGCAGTATCAATGATAATGACATCGTTGTGATCTTCTTTTGATTTCTCAAGAGCTTGACGGACGATTTCAACAGGAGAAACTTCTGTCCCTAATGAAAATACAGGCAACGATAATTGCTTACCAATTGTTTGCAATTGTTGGATGGCTGCTGGACGATAAATATCCGCTGCCACCAATAAAGGATTACGGTTATATTTTTTACGCAAAATATTCGCCAATTTCCCGGTAGTGGTCGTTTTACCAGCACCCTGCAAACCGACCATCATTATAACGGTTGGTGGTTTTTTCGCAAACTGAATCGGGCTTTGTTCCCCACCCATCAATTCAGTCAATTCATCTTTTACGATTTTGATGACTTGTTGACCTGGTGTCAAACTCTTCATGACATCCACGCCAACTGCACGCTCACTTACTTTTTTGACGAATTCTTTGACTACTTTTAAGTTAACGTCTGCTTCGATTAAAGCAAAACGGACTTCTCTCATCATTTCTTTGACGTCTGCTTCGGAAACTTTACCTTTACCTTTAATGCGTTGGATGGTTCCTTGCAGCCGCTCGGCTAATCCTTCAAATGCCATGCAGTCCGCCTCCTAATCCGATTCTTTTAGCATCTCAATCAATTCAGAAGCTAGTTCTTTATTGACTGATTCCGCTTGAATTACTTGTTGTAATTGATTCATTACAAGTTGGCGTTGCTGAAATTTTTCCAGTAATTTAAGTTTTTCTTCGTATTCTTCTAACATCGCTTCTGTGCGACGAATATTATCATAGACAGCTTGTCTTGAGATTTCGTATTCGTCAGCTATTTCACCCAGTGAGTGATCATCCAGATAATAAAGATGCATATAGCTTCGTTGTTTATCGGTCAGCAAAGACTGATAAAAATCATATAGAAAGTTCATACGTGTCGTTTTTTCAAGTAGCATTGTGATCTCTCCCACCTACAACTTCCTACATGTATCATATCGAGCATTACTTTGAGCGTCAAGTATTTTTACTTGTCTACTTAGTATCTTCCGCTTCTTCCTGCTCCAGACCTTCTGCAAATAAACCGTATACATATTTCTCCGTATCGAAAGGCTGTAAATCGTCCATTTTTTCTCCGAGCCCTACAAATTTAACCGGAATGTGCAATTTGTTACGGATTGCCAGAACAATTCCGCCTTTTGCTGTTCCATCTAATTTTGTCAGAACAATTCCTGTTACATTTGTTGCATCTTTGAATGCTTGTGCTTGGACTAATGCATTTTGACCTGTTGTCGCATCAAGTGCAAGCAACACTTCGTGTGGAGCACCTGGTACTTCACGTTCGATTACGCGATGAACTTTTTGCAATTCATTCATCAAGTTCACTTTGTTTTGCAATCGACCAGCCGTATCACAAATCAATACGTCAATCCCTTTGCTTTTCGCTGAACGTACCGCATCGTACATGACCGCTGCAGGATCTGACCCTTCGGATTGTTTAATTACTTCAACTCCTACGCGGTCACCCCAAACTTGCAGTTGATCAATTGCACCCGCACGGAAAGTATCTCCAGCTGCCAGCATGACAGTTTTTCCTTGTTGTTTCAGGCGATGTGCAAGTTTACCAATGGTTGTTGTTTTTCCAACGCCGTTTACCCCTACAAACAAAATAACCGTTAAGCCATCTTCCTGAATAAGGAGTTCGTTTGATTCTTCTTCACCAGATTCGTATATTTCTACTAACTTCTCAGAAATCACAGATTGAATACCAGCAGTGTCTTTCATATTTTTACGTTGAACTTCAAATCTCAACGCATCCATCAATTCCATTACCGTTTCAACCCCAACATCGGCTTGAAGCAATAAATCTTCCAGTTCCTCAAAGAAATCCTCATCCACTTTACGGTACTTCGCCACTAAATCATTCACTTTGGAAGTAAATTGATTGCGTGTTTTAGATAATCCATCCTTGAATTTTTCGGATATAGAAACCGATTCACTGGTTCCTGTTAATTTTTCTTTCATTTTTTTAAAGAAACTCAAGCTCTTTCGCTCCCTTGTGCGACAAGTGTCGGTTGATCTTCTTGCATTTTGACAGATACCAATTTAGAAATACCTGATTCCTGCATGGTAATTCCATATAGAACATCTGCACCTTCCATCGTACCTTTGCGATGGGTGATAACGATAAACTGTGTATCTTGACTAAATTTTTTCAAATATTGACTGTAACGAATTACATTTGATTCATCCAGTGCCGCTTCTACCTCATCCAGAATACAGAACGGTACAGGGCGAATATTCAGAATGGCAAACAATAAGGCGATTGCAGTAAGCGCACGCTCTCCACCTGAAAGCAAACTTAAATTTTGTCGCTTTTTCCCAGGAGGCTGGGCAACGATTTCGATGCCAGTTTCCAGCATATCTGAAGGATCGGTCAACACTAAATCTGCTTGGCCACCACCAAACAATTCTCGGAAGACGCGGCCGAATTGCGCCCGAATGGCGTAGAATGTATCACTGAACCGCAACGTCATTTCTTCATCCATTTCTTTAATAGCTTCATGCAATGTTTCTTTTGCATCCAATAAATCCTGACGTTGATCGGTCAGGAAAGCATGACGCTCAGAAACTCGTTCGAATTCTTCAATGGAGGCTACATTCACAGGACCCAACTCTTCAATGGATTGCTTCAGCAGTTTCACTTTTTTTCGTGAAACGTCTTCTTCAAATGTATCCATATCTGGCAGTTCCAATTCATCCAATGTCAGATGATAGTTTTCTTCCAGCTGGGTATGCAGCGTATGCTGTTCAACGTCAAAACGATTCAGCTTCACTTCAGCGGCTCTCAAAGCATCCAACTGTTGTTTATGCAAATGTTGATTTTTCTTCAGTTGCAGTTCAACCTGTTGTAGTTGGACATGAATTTGTCCACGTTTTTCTTTGCCTACGGTAATACGATCAACAAGTGTTTGCTTTTTCTCTTTCCACTCAATCAGTTGCTGGTCAATTTCTTCCGGAGTTGGACCCATTTGATTGTCACCAGATTCATACCATTGCATTTCCTGTTTGGTGTGATCAAGCTTTTGCGAAACTTTTTGTTGTTTTTCCTGTAAATCAACGACTGCATCATTGGAAACATTCAATTGCTCGGTTAAAACCGCCTGTTTCGAACGAAGTTCAGCCATTTGTTCTGTTAATTGATCCCGTTCATTCAGCGTCTGTGATTTGAGATTGGTTAACCGATTGATTGTATCATTCAGTGTTTCCAGTTCATTCTTTAATTCATGAAGACGTTGCTGAGCTTGATTTTTCTTTTCTTTTGCTTGTTCATGTCGACTTGAAACATCTTTTGTTTCCGAATTGGAAATAAATGCTCGTTCATTAAGACGCTTGAAAGCGGTTTCGAGTTCACGAAGATTAGAACTTAGTTCCAATTCCTGCGCTCTGTGTTGTTCCCCTTCGGTACGCATACTTTCAAGTAATTCAACTTGTTGGTCAATTGACTTTTTCAGAGTGGCCACTTGAGATTCAGCTGTAAGAATGGACTGATCCATCGCTTTTAACTTCATTGAAAGTTCATCCAGCTCGGCTTTCCTTGAGAAGACAGAAGACTGTTGCTTAGTGAATCCTCCGGTCAATGAACCGCCTGCATTGACGATATCTCCATCCAGTGTAACAACTCGGTAGCGATATTGAATGGATTTGGCAATTTGGGAAGCCCCTTGCAAATCTTTGACCACAATGACATTTCCAAGTAAATTTTCGACAATGGATTTTGACGATGGCTCAAAGGAAACGAGTTCATCCGCTGTTTGAACGAAAGAAGGATGACCTCCAATGCTTCTCAATGTATCCGCTTGTATTTTTCTCGACTTCATGACCGTCTTTGGAAGGAATGTAGCACGGCCAGAGCGTTTGTTTTTCAAAAACGCAATAGCTTTTCGCGCATCTTGATCCGACTCGGTAACTATATGCTGCATAGCTCCACCAAGCGCTGTCTCGAGCGCTTTTGTATATTCAGGCTTTACTTGAATAAGCTCTGCTACCGCACCTGTAATGCCGGACAATTCGCCCTTTTCACGCGCAACCAATACTTCTTTGACCCCTTGGAAGAAACCAGAGAAATCCGCTTCCAGTGCTTCTAACGATTCTTTTCTTGCTTTCAACTGTTGCTGGTGTTGATAAGCTTGATATAGCATCGATTGCTTGGAATCAAGTTTCTCTTTTTCTTTTGAGAAAGCCTCTTGACGTTTTTTGTAATCAGTCAGGTTTTTGTCCAGTTCACTTCGAATTTGTGATAACTGCTTATCCACTTGCTTCTTTTGTATCTCGACAGTTGATAAGTCTGAAGTAATCTGTTCATATTCATTCGTCATTTTATCTTTGAATTCATGTTGTTGAAGAAGCTGTTGCTCCAAATGTTTCAGTTCATTTTTGACAGTCGCTTCTTCATTTAACAAATCAATATATGTTGACTTATGATCTTCGATTTCCACTTCAATCTCTGCACTGGATTGTTTCAACAAATGATCCAACTGTTTGACTTCCTGTTGGACATTTCGCAATTCCGTTCTCGCTTTCGAGGTAGCGGCTTGCTTTAGTTCCAACTGGGTCGTTAACTGGTTTTTCTCTTCTTCAAGTTCATCAATGGTTAAGCGAAGTTTATCGATTTGCTGGTCCATATTTTGACGCTTTTCAGCCATCAATTGTTTACGCCCATCCCAGCGCTCAAGCTCGGAACTGGCTTCAACAAGTGATTCCTGTGAATCATCAATTAATCGGTCTTGCTCTGTCAATTGCTCACGAACCGTATGTAACTCAGTTTCCATTTTGTCTATGAGGTCTTCCAGTTCCTTTTCTTGCTTTTCGAAGACTTCTACTTCCTGCTTAACTTCACCTAAGCGTTTTTCGACTCGTACCAAATCAAAAGCAATTAACCCTAAGTCAACGTCCTTTAATTCTTCGGACATGCGTAAATAATCGGTGGCTGCTGACGCTTGCATTTGAAGCGGCTCCATCCGACTATCCAGTTCGTGTAAAATATCCAGCACTCTGTGTAAATTGTCATCGGTTTCAAACAATTTGTTCTCGGCTTTCTTTTTACGCAATTTATATTTTAGAACACCCGCAGCTTCTTCAAAAATAGAACGGCGGTCTTCTGGACGACTGTTGAGAATTTCATCCACTCGTCCTTGTGAAATAATCGAAAAGGCTTCTTTACCTAGCCCGGAATCCATAAATAAATCATTAATATCTTTTAATCTACAAGTTTGTTTATTTAATAAGTATTCACTATCGCCCGAACGAAACACGCGTCTCGTGACACTGATCTCGTTGTAATCCAATGGCAAGCGCTCATCTGAGTTATCAAGTATTAGAGTAACTTCTGCAAAATTAAGCGCTTTTCGTGAGTCGCTTCCTGCAAAAATGACATCTTCCATTTTGGCGCCGCGAAGTGATTTTGCGGACTGTTCTCCCAAAACCCATCGAATGGCATCCGTTACATTACTTTTCCCACTTCCATTTGGACCGACCACTGCGGTCACGCCTGGTACAAAATCAATGCCAATTCGATCCGCAAACGATTTAAATCCAATGACTTCAAGTCGCTTTAGGAACAAATTTAGCCCTCCTGTCTGCTTGCAACTTGGCCTTGTATGCGAATAATCGCTACTTGGGCCGCTTTTTGTTCAGCTTCTTTTTTAGACTTGCCTTTACCTTCACCCAACTCGGTGTTGCCTAATCTCACACTGGAGACAAACGTTCGATTGTGGGCAGGTCCCTTTTCTTCTACAATTTCATAGTTCAATGCACCATTGTTCATTTGCTGAACCATTTCTTGTAACTGACTCTTGTAATCCATCACATGCGAAAAAGCACCGATTTCGACTTTCGGAAACACAACTTGTTCCAAAAACTTCACAACAGGTTGTAAGCCTTGATCTAAATATAGTGCGCCGACAAATGACTCAAACACATCTGCAAGAAGTGCTGGTCTTTCGCGTCCACCTGTAATCTCTTCTCCCTTACCTAAAAGCACATACTTCCCAAAGTTTAATTCATTCGCAAATAAAACGAGTGACGGTTCGCAAACGATCGCCGCACGTAATTTGGTCAATTCACCTTCGCTCATGGCAGTAAACTTTTGAAATAAGTATTGAGAGACAGAGAGTTCAAGAACAGCGTCACCTAGAAATTCAAGTCGCTCATTGTCCGTGTAAAATTTCCGTCGATGCTCATTCACATAGGATGAATGGGTAAATGATTGATAAAGAAGTTCAGGGTTTTGAAATTGAACTCCTAATTCTTGCTGTAATACCGCAAATGATTGCTTGACTGTTTCGGAAAATGTTCCGTTTTTTTGAGGAGTTCCTCTACGTTTACCCGTCATCTATATAATCTGCCTTCCTTTAGTTTCTACGGTCTAGTTTACCCGTTTGTCCTGTAATGTGCAAAAAGAAATAGAGACGCGATAGACCATTCTTAAAGAATGTCTATCGCGTCTCGCAAGTGAATAATTGCTTATCCTTGTTTGCTTTCGATATAAGTAACTGCATTTCCTACAGTACTGATCTGTTCAGCATCTTCATCTGAAATCTCCATGTCGAACTCATCTTCCAATTCCATTACAAGTTCAACTACATCTAGAGAGTCAGCACCTAAATCATCACGGAAAGAAGCTTCCATTTTCACTTCGCTCTCGTCTACACCTAAACGATCTACGATTACTTTTGTTACGCGCTCTACTACTGTTGCCACTAAAGTCACCTCCCCTCAATGATTATACAAAAAACCACGCTTACTTCATAGAGGATAATTACATTATCATACCGCCATCGACATGAAGCGTTTGACCTGTAATGTAGTTCGAATCATCGGAAGCCAAAAATACAACTGCTTTTGCTACATCTTCAGGATTGCCTAGCTTCGCCAACGGAATTTGAGTCAGCATTTGCGATTTCACTTCTTCGGACAGTTCGTCTGTCATATCAGTAGTGATGAATCCTGGTGCAATAGCGTTGACATTAATGTTACGACTAGCTAATTCTTTCGCAGTTGTTTTCGTTAAACCAATAACACCCGCTTTGGCTGCTACGTAGTTAGCTTGACCCGCATTACCTGAAACGCCGACAATCGATGCAATATTGACGATTCTGCCAGCACGTTGCTTCATCATTTGACGAGTAACGGCTTTCGTACACAAAAATACACCTTTTAGATTTGTGTTGATCACGTCGTCCCACTCATTTTCTTTCATACGCATTAATAGATTGTCGCGTGTAATCCCAGCATTGTTGACTAAAATATCGATACTGCCATAACGGCTCATTGTTTCAGCAATCATTGCAGATACACTTTCTGCATCGCTGACACTTGCCTGAATGGCGAAAGCTTCTCCACCATTTGCAAGTATGTCATTCACAACTTCTTCAGCTTTTGCTTGGCTGCCGCTGTAGTTCACAGCAATGCGTGCCCCTTCTTTAGCCAAATACTTTGCGATTTCAGCACCAATTCCTCGTGAAGCTCCAGTGACGATTGCCGTTTTTCCCATTAATTTCCCCATTACGCCCACTCCTTTGCTGCCTCAATTACTTGCTCAACAGTTTCGTTATCATAAGCTGCATAAACGACTGCCGATCGATCAATTTTTTTCACTAATCCACTCAGAACTTTACCAGGTCCACATTCAATGAATGTGTTTACGCCTAATTCCAATAATGCACGGATTGATTCTTCGAAACGTACAGGCGAATAAAGTTGTTCAACCAGTAGCTGTTTCATTTCCTCAGCCGATGTTACAGGTCCTGCAGTAACATTTGAAATGACAGGAACATCTGTATTATGCATGTCCAGTTCATTTAATGCATTCTCCAGTTTCGATGCTGCAGGTCTCATAAGCTCAGAGTGGAACGGTCCGCTGACAACCAGTGGAATTGCTCGTTTAGCCCCAGCTTCTTTTGCTTGCAGGCAGGCTTTTTCAACGCCGGCTTTTGTTCCTGATATGACGATTTGGCCAGGACAATTCAAGTTTGCGAGTTGGACAACTTCACCCTCAGCTGTCACTTGATCCGTTACCATTTTTAGAGCATCAGCTTCCATACTGAGAATGGCAGCCATAGCCCCTAGTCCAGCAGGTACCGCTTCATTCATGAATAATCCACGTTGATGGACAATTTTCACACCGTCTTCAAAAGACATAACGCCTGATGCAACAAGTGCTGAATATTCTCCAAGACTATGACCTATTGTGTAATCTGGTTTTAAACCAGCAGCTTGCAGAAGTTCAGACACCATTGTGCTTGTTGTCAAAAGTGCAGGCTGTGCATTATAAGTGTACGTCAATTCTTCAACCGGTCCTTCCAACATCAGCGTTGAAAGGGCGAATCCCAATTGCTCATCGGCTTTATCATAAAACGCCTTGTTACCTGTATTGGTCTGAACCAATTCATTCCCCATGCCAATCGCTTGAGATCCTTGTCCTGGAAAAATAAATGCAATTTTTGTCATTTAGTTTTACCTCCTTCAATAGTTGAATGGATTGTGCCACACACATCAAATTCAACCATTGTACGTGCCTGGCGGATTGCGTTCATTATGGCATTGGCATTGGAAGACCCATGTGCTTTGATGACAGGTGCTTTCAGACCAAATAATGCAGCGCCTCCGTATTCGGTATAATCCATTTTGTTTTTTAGACCACGTAAATCATCTTTGACAAGATAAGCGGATATTTTTGATTTCGTAGAAGCGCCAAATACTCCCTTTAACATACTGAAAAAGCTAGCTGCAGTTCCTTCTATTGTCTTCAATACCATGTTACCTGTAAAACCATCCGTCACAACAACATCAGCGACATTCATCAGTAAATCTCGTGATTCCACGTTCCCAACGAAGTTAATCGGTGCTTGTTGTAATTGACTAAAAGCAGCCTTCGTTAATTCATTTCCTTTTGTTTCTTCCGTCCCAATGTTCAACAATCCAACTCGTGGTGATTCGATCCCACGTACTTTTGCCGCATAAATACTCCCCATAATACCGAACTGAACCAAATGCTCAGGCTTCGCATCAGAATTTGCTCCCAAATCAAGCATAACAAATCCTTGTCCATCGATTGTCGGCAATGTTGGAGCAAGCGCAGGGCGCTCAATTCCTTCAATTCGACCTACGATGAAAAGTCCAGCAGCCATTAATGCTCCCGTGTTACCAGCAGATACACACGCATTGGCTTCTCCGTTTTTCACGGCTTCCGCCATGCGAACCATCGAAGCATCTTTTTTTCGACGAATCGCTCTTACAGGTTCATCGTCTGCTTCTATTTTTTCTTCTGTATGTATAAGTGTTAACCGTTCATGAGTTGAAAGAAACGGTTTCACCTTTTCTTCATGACCGTATAAAAGAATATGGATATCTTCGAATTGCTCCAGTGCTTTTAAAACACCTTCCACGATTTCTTTAGGTGCGTGGTCTCCACCCATTGCGTCTACTGCGATTCTCATGATACATCACCTTTACCATGCTCATTTGTGCGATACATTTCAAAATGTCCTTCAAAAACAATTTCATTTTCGACAGTTGAAGTGACTTCGACAAATGTGCGATTTTTATCTTGATCTTTTTTTGTCACTGCTGCTTTTGCAATAACGCGATCTCCAAGTTTGACTGGTTTAACAAAAGACAAATTCGATTTCACAGTCAACGCTAACTCATCATTAATGACAGCCACCGCCAAAGAATTGGCCTGAGCGAATAAATGATGCCCACGTGCGATTCGATTTCGTTTGAATACATGTTCCGTTTTGACGTCAAACAATGAAATTGCTCGGACATCCAACTCAATGTCTACCATTTCACCGATTACTTCATTTAACGGCAATGAACGTACCTCATCTTCAAAAGATTTCGAAGCGACATGTTTTATGCGCTCGCGTAACTCGGGAATTGATAATTCCAATCGATCCAATCGTATTGTCTGGACACTTACGCTAAACTGGCCTGCCAGCTCTTCATCCGTGATGAAGGGATTATTTTTTATCGTATCTATTAACAGTTGTTGACGTTCTTTTTTTGAGCGTTTCATATGGTCACCATCCGATATTAGCACTTGGTACTAATATCAGTATATTAATACAACAAAAAGAATGCAAGGATTCTATGAAAGTTCATACTTCAAATGGAGCATCAAAAGAGTACATTTTTCAAAGGCGAGCAATTTTTTCGGGCCATCTAAGAAAAGAAAAAGTTAAAGAATATTTCACAGACTAATTGATGCGTAGCGTTTAATTTTTCTCTTGGTGGAATTGGTGCCATAATAGAGACAAGCAAAAGAAATCGTAACTAAACCAATAAAACACACGATCAACTGCATTGATAAACGTACTAAAGGGGAATGTGAAAAATGAACTGGATGCCTGATAGAAATGCCAAAAAAGCGATTTATAAACAGCTTTCGGAATATATCGAAGCCGGAATTGCGGATGGAACTTTTCCGCATGATGAACCACTTCCGTCGGAAAGGTTCTTGGCTAAGGAATATAACATTAACCGCAGTACAGTTGTGTCTGCATACGACGAATTGGAATCCAATGGGCTTATCCAAAGAAAAAGAGGAAGCGGTACAACAATAAATAAAGACATATGGGGGATTACGAAGAAACGGATTCCGAGTTGGAATCGATATATTGAGGCTGGCTCTATATTGCCTAATTTAGCCGTAACCCAAAAAATCCGAAAAGAAGTGGCTGATCATAAATTGATCAATTTAGCCAGTGGAGAATTGTCGGAAGACCTCTTCCCACAGGCCACACTGAGAAGCATTGCATCAAACAGATCATTTTTCGGAAGCTTGGGCTATGATCACCCTCAAGGGAATGTGATATTAAGAAATACAATTGCAAAACATGTGATTCATCAAAGGAAAATGGAGGGAACTGATCCGTCCTCAATCCTTATTACCTCTGGTGCACAGCAGGCTTTGCATTTAGTCATCCAATGCCTATTAAAGCCGGGTGATGCAGTAGCTATAGAGAATCCATCGTACTCTTACAGTCTCCCTATATTCAAATCTGCAGGTATCAGGACCTATTATTTGCCCATGGACACGGAAGGAATTAATCCGGATGACTTAGTATCCTTATATAAAAAGCATAAAATCAGAATGATTTTCTTGAATCCTGCTTTCCAAAATCCAACTGGAACTTTTTTATCCCAGAGTAGAAGAAAAGCTGTTTTGGACATATCATCTAAGTACGGAATTCCTATTGTGGAAGATGATCCATACAGTTTATCTTCCTTTAGGGGTGATGAAGTCACCACCTTAAAGTCGATGGACACCCAAGGGAATGTCCTGTATATAAGTTCATTATCAAAAATCGTGGCTTCCGGATTGAGGATTGGCTGGATCATAGGTCCAAAAGCGGTGATTGAACGATTGACAGATGCGAAGCAGCAGATTGATTTTGGACATTCGAGTTTCACTCAATGGATTGCAAATGATTTCCTGGAGTCAGAAGACTTTCCTGCACATATAAAAAGGTTAAACATGCAGTTGAAAAAGCGAAGAGATCAAATAGCCAAAAGCCTTGAATTTTTTCTTGGGAAACAAGTCGATTTTCATGCTCCCGAAGGAGGCATTCATATCTGGTGCAAGCTGAATATAGAATATAATGAAATGAAACTGCTGGAAGAATCCATAAAAAGAGGGATTATATTTGTTCCTGGAACAACAATGGGTTCAGAAAAAGGATATGTCCGTTTTACATTTGCTAGAGAAAATGAAGGAAATATACATGAAGGAATAAAACGATTTGCAGAAGCCTTGCAAGTGGTTCAAGAGTAATTTATTTTTGAAAATAGCACAAAAGTGGATGGTATAATTAATACCGAAATGGATGGTCATAAATTTAGTAAATCCTTTATAATTATATGCGATAGGGCAGTAGGAAAAGTAGAAATACATTTTTTATATCATATGTAATCATTTCAATGTTTGAATGTAAGGATATATTCTAAACAAGGTTTACGATAAAGATGACATTCAAGGAGGAAATATGAACATTCTCATTTTATTAATTATCGTTTCCATAATTTTGGTGATCGCTCTGGTAAGTACACTTTTAGTTACAAAAGAAAGAGACGCTGTTTATAGTAGTGAAAAAAGTATAACTAAACTTGGATTGATGTATAGCGCCTTACTTCCACTAATAATTATTGTAGCGTTGATTTTTTGGTTTTAAAATAAATACCATTTGAATGGTTCGACTATTCAACATGGAGAAATCGCACAGGAAAATGCTCCTGTGCGATTTTTTGCGTACAATGTAGTTCGACTCGAGTCACCACGCTAATAATTAATGGCTTTTGCGCATAGCAAGCCGCAAGTATGTGGTTTTCATACATGTTGGCATGCTATACGTGCGGCAAGCGCAAATGGACGATAAACAACCATACCATTTAACAGAGCTTAATTAATCAATCCGTTCTCCATCCATTGCACCAGATTGTTCCAAGTAGTTCCGCAAACACTTTGTCTCATCACTTGTCCAAAATTCATCTGAGGAAATAAATCTTTCAGCGTCTTGTCTTGCAGTTTCTAGTGCACGGTAGTCATGGACGAGGTCTGCCATCTTGAACTCTGGCATCCCGCTTTGTTTCCGACCGAAAAAATCACCTGCTCCACGAAGTTCCAGATCTTTTTCAGCAAGTTTGAATCCATCATTGGTTTCTGTCATCGACGTCATTCGTTCTTTACCTTCCTCGGATTTCGGATCAGCCAATAAAATACAATAGGACTGTTCAGAGCCACGCCCTACACGACCGCGAAGCTGATGAAGTTGGGCCAAACCAAAACGTTCTGCATCATAAATAACCATAAACGTCGCATTTGGTACATTCACCCCTACTTCAACTACCGTAGTGGATACGAGAACTTGAACTTCCCCATCACTGAATGCCCGCATGACTTCATCTTTTTCACTGGAATGCAAACGGCCATGCATCAGACCTACCTTATATTTCTGATGGAAAATGGAAGACAATTGTTCGTACACTTCCACCGCATTCTGCACATCCAGTTTATCCGATTCTTCAATGAGTGGACAAATGACGTAGGCTTGTCTACCAGCTTTAAGCTCTATCACCATGCGTTTAATGATTTGATCAAAAAGCTCCTTTTTAACCCAATGCGTTTCAATCTCTTTTCGCCCAGCTGGCATTTCATCAATAATGGATACATCCATTTCACCAAAAGCTGTAATCGCCAGCGTGCGGGGAATCGGTGTTGCCGTCATGAATAATACATCCGGGTTCATTCCTTTGTCCCGCAGCACCCTACGCTGTTCCACACCGAATCTATGTTGTTCATCGGTAATGACGAGACCAAGTTTCTTAAATTCTACGTCCGGCTGAATAAGTGCGTGTGTTCCTATGAGCAAGTCAATCTCCCCATTTTGAAGTTGCTCCAGTAAAATTCTTCTCGCTTTTATTTTGGTTGAACCGGTTAATAGTGCCATACGTATCCCCAGAGGTGACAACCAATCATGGAGTGACGCGGCATGTTGCTCTGCTAAAATTTCCGTTGGAGCCATCAAGGCGCCTTGGTAGCCTGCGGTAATCACTGCATATAAACCAATCGCAGCAACAACCGTTTTACCCGAACCAACATCACCTTGAAGCAAGCGGTTCATACGGTGTGGCTCTTTTAAATCTTTACATATTTCATTGACTACCCGCTTTTGAGCATTCGTCAGTTCGTAAGGAAGTGCAGAAATTAAGTCTTTTAATTTCTGGACATCATAGGCAATGGAGAGCCCTTTATTTTGTTCTTTACGCGCTTTTTTTATCGCTTGCATTTTCAATTGGAACTGCAATAATTCTTCATAAACAAATCGTCTGCGTGCCTGTTTCACATGTTCAGCAGATTTCGGGAAGTGTATCCCTTCCAGCGCTTCATGCACTGGTAAAAGTTTATAAGTTTCTCTTAAGCTATGTGGCAGACATTCTTCTAAATCGTTTGCCACTTCCTGCAAAGCCTGATGCATAAATTTACGGAAAGTTTTTTGATGAAGAGATCCTTTCWGGCTATACATGGGCTCAAAATCCACATTGTCCGTTTTGGGTCCTGGCGAAAAATTGGATACGCTGATCGCCTGACGACCTCGATCCCATTTACCCGTTACCGTTATGATTTGACCGCTGGTTATTTTATTCTTCAAGTATGCCTGATTAAAAAAGACCACTTTAATTAAATGTGGTCCTACGAGCAGTCTAATTTGCATACGAGATTTGTTTTTCCCTAAAAAAAGAACGGAAGGTTCACTTTCGACCCTTCCCTCCACTGTTATCCGTTCATTATGTGGTGTTTCTGCTATGTTTTTTAAACGAAAATCTTCATGACGATATGGAAATGTCATGACTAAATCCAGTAAAGTAACAATGCCCATGTCATTCAGTGTTTTTTCTGTTTCGCCACCAATACCTTTTAAACTACTGACTGCCTGAAGTGCTTTATCAGACACCTTTTACAAATTCAGCACCAAAGATTCTTTCTGCTAGTGCTTTTCCTGTAGGTGTCGCAGCTAAACCGCCCTGCGCAGTTTCTTTTAATGCAGTTGGCATTGTTTGACCAATTTTAAACATGGCATCAATAACTTCATCACAAGGAATACGGCTAGTCACGCCTGCTAGAGCCATATCTGCAGCAACCAATGCGTTTGCAGCTCCCATCGCATTGCGTTTAACACATGGAACTTCTACTAATCCCGCAACAGGATCACAAACTAGACCCAACATATTCTTCATCGTTATCGCAAAAGCTTCCGAACATTGCTGTGGAGTACCGCCGGACATTTCAACAATCGCTGCCGCTGCCATCGCCGCTGCTGATCCTACTTCCGCCTGACATCCTCCAGCAGCTCCTGAAATGGATGCATTGTTAGCTACCACGAATCCAAAAGCTCCTGAAGTGAACAAGTAACGTATCATTTCTTCACGTGTAGGATTCAATTGATTTTGCACAGCGAATAAAGTACCAGGCACTACGCCTGCTGAACCTGCAGTCGGTGTTGCACAAATCGTCCCCATAGCCGCATTTACTTCGTTAGTTGCTACAGCTTTACTAACTGCATCAATCAACAATGTGCCAGAAAGCGTTTTGCCTTTTTTCATGTAATTTTGAAGTAGCACTGCGTCTCCTCCAGTTAAACCTGAAGTGGATTGAACGCCTTTCAATCCTTTTTCAACTGCTTCTTCCATGACCGTCAAGTTGCGGTCCATTTGATTCATGATGTCTTCACGGCTTCTTCGTGTAACCAACATTTCCTGCTCAATCATCAACTCAGAAATCAATTTATTTTCACTGTTAGCCAAAGCGACCAATTCTTTTACATTACGAAATAGAACATTCATTTATATAACTCCTTTAATCTGCAATTTTCGTTACTTGTGTGATATAAGGCAATTTTGAGATTTGCAATAACACATGATCTTCGATTGGCTCATCCACTTCAATAACCATTAACGCCCTCTGACCTTGCTCTTTTCTAGACACTTCCATATGTCCAATATTGATATTTTGTTCCGCCAGACAGCTTGCTACTTTTGCAATACTCCCTGGTTTATCATCATGTACAACTAATATTGCAGAATGATTTCCTGATAATCGAAGCGGGAAACCATTTAATTCACTGATTTCGATTTTTCCGCCACCAATGGAAATGCCGATTAGTTCCATTTCACCTGAATCGTCGCCAATGACAATACGTGCTGTATTGGGATGCTCAGTATGACCGCTTTCTGGGATGAATTCAAATGTCATGCCAATATCTTTTGCCAGCTCAAACGAAGTCTTGATGCGTTCATCAAACGTGTCAAAACCTAGTAATCCCCCAACAATGGCAATGTCTGTCCCGTGCCCTTTGTATGTTTCGGCAAAAGAGCCATATAAATAAATTGTTGCCCACTTTGGCTGTCTGCCAAATAATTCGCGGGTCACCAGACCAATTCTTGCTGCACCTGCTGTATGTGAAGATGAAGGGCCAATCATGACTGGACCAATAATATCAAAGACTGATTTAAACTTCATTTTACTAACCCCTTTGTTTCGAATTTCTACTAACAGTTTACAATATAAGTGCACATTAAACAAAAGTAATAGAATCCGCTTACATTTATGTGTCAAGCCATGTTAAATATTGCTGTTGATATTCCGCAAAATAGCTACGCTTTCTTAGGGCGAGCGTCAAGACTCCTCAGGCCAACAGGATGTTGGTCACGAAGGCGTTGCAACACGATGTGCGTACTTATTCTTCGTTCCTATGTTCGCTGTTGCGGGGTCTCGACTGTCTCGCTATCCCTCAGTAGTCTTCGCTCTTTTGGATCCTGCGGTTACTCGTCGGAAAGATATTGGCCATTCGTCCAATATCTTTCCAGCGGGTTAAGCATGTCCAGGTAAGAACCCACAGTGAATGAATTGTGCAAAATTGCTTTTGTACAATTCGTTTGCGACGAAGATAGAGAAGCGATGCAACGCACCTCCATGTTTCGAAGCTAGCGAAGCGATGCAGAAACAGAAACAGAAACAGGAGCACAGATTTTTTCGCGTGAGAAGGCTCACGAACTGCACACAGCGTCCTCTCGTATCGGAAATCAACAATCTAGTTTAACAGAGCATTGTAAAAAAAGCAGTGAACCGAATTGATTCACTGCTTTTGTGTATTATTCTACTGAGATGATGTATGGATATAACGGTTGTTTCCCATTATAAACTTCCACATCTGCATGAGAGAATTTCTCTTCTACAAATGCAGCCAACTCGTTGGCATCGACTTCCGTAACGTCTTCGCCGTAAATGATGGTAATGATTTCTGCATCTTCATCAACCATATTGTTGAGAAGTGTTTGAGAAACTTCTTCGAGTGAAGGTGTGGCAAGAATAATCTTCCCTTCTGAAATCGCCATGAAGTCATCCTTCTGGATTTCAACACCATCGATGGAAGTATCACGAACCGCAAACGTTACTTGTCCTGTTTTGACGTGTGCAAAAGCTTCAGTCATTGTTGCTTTGTTGTCTTCAACAGAAGCTTCCGGATTGAATGCTAACAATGCCGCCATTCCTTGAGGAACAGATTTTGTTGGTACTACTGCTGCTTCAATACCCATCACTTCTGCAGCTTGCTCAGCTGCCATGATTATATTTTTGTTATTCGGCAAAATAAGAACTCTTTCAGCGCCAACAGCTTCAATCGCTTTGACGATATCTTCCGTAGAAGGGTTCATTGTTTGACCGCCCTCAATGACTGCACTTGCACCTACACTTTTCAGAAGTTCGGAAATTCCTTCACCCATCGCAACGGTAACCACTGCATACGGATGTTTTTTTGCAGGAGCGGCAGTCGGTTGATCTTTTTTGTAATCATCTCCAACAATTTCAGCATGCTGCTGACGCATGTTTTCAATCTTGATTTTTATAAGATCGCCATATTTCTGACCATAGCTTAAACAATTACCAGGTTGTTCAGAGTGGATATGTACCTTTGCAATCTCGTCATCCGAAATAACCAGCAATGAATCACCGAATTGACTCAAACCTTCGCGGAAGTCATTTTCATTGAAAGGATGTTCTGCTACTTTTTCTGGCATGAATTTCACCATGAATTCCGTACAGTATCCAAATTCAATGTCCGATGTATCCATGAAGCCCTGAACATTTTTATGATGTTCCGCACTTACAAGATCATCCATTGAATAAGCAGAGGTCTTCTCAGGTAATTTCTCGCCTTTCATCGAAGCAATGAAACCTTCATAAACGAACACAAGACCTTGTCCACCAGAATCAACTACACCAACTTCCTTTAATACCGGAAGTAAATCAGGCGTACGTGCCAAAGACGCTTTTGCTTCTTTAAGCAACTCGTCCATCACAACAATGACATCGTCTTCATGTTCTGCAACTTCAACCGCTTTTTTAGCAGAATCTTTTGCTACGGTCAAAATAGTTCCTTCCACTGGTTTCATGACTGCTTTATAAGCCATATCCACACCATGTTGGAATGCGTGGGCAAACTCTTTTGCCGTCAAAGATGATTTAGTTTCAACATCTTTTCCGAATCCACGGAAAAGTTGGGATAAAATAACGCCCGAGTTCCCACGAGCCCCCATTAACAATCCTTTTGATAGTGCTTGTGCTGTTTTTCCAATATGAGCAACTGCATGTGCTTCTGTTTCTTTTGCTCCAGAAGACATGGATAAGTTCATGTTCGTTCCCGTGTCACCATCGGGAACAGGAAAGACGTTTAGCGCATCCACATAATCTGCATTCTGAAATAGATGATGGGCACCCATTTTCACCATTTCTGCAAATTGAATTCCGTCTAAAGACTTCATATCCTACTTCCTCCTCTTATGGGTTCGTAACACGAACTCCTTGAACGTAAATATTTACTGATTTCACTGCTAGTCCTAATGTCTTATTTAATGTGTATTTAACTTTCGATTGAACTTGATAAGCTACTTCTGACACTTTAGTGCCGTAGCTGATGATGATGTACATATCTATGTGAAGATCCTCGCCATTTTGGCGTACAAGTACACCTTTAGCAAAATTTTCTTTACGTAAAATATCCGTTAAACCATCTCGAATTTGGTGTTTAGTAGCCATTCCTACAATTCCATAACACTCAATAGCTGCTCCACCTGCAATTTGGGCAACGACGTCATTTGAAATATCAATTTGACCGAATTCGTTTTTTAACTCAATTGACATAGAGTATGCCTCCTTATAAGTCCTTTTTGACTACCCATTATTGTACTACACAAAGTCCTTTAATAAAAGAAAACGTTAACATCTCCTGCATTTGTCTGTAAAGGCTTTTTTCTTGAAAGAGGGGTGAAAACTTGTTGCAAAGAAATTTACTATATGTTAAATTATTAAAGTATGTGAAATATCGAACTGAAAAAAATCTTTCAGCTTCTTTTTTGAGGAGGAAAATAGTATGCCAAAAGTATGTGTAATTTCAGGGCGCAAAGCTCGTGCTGGTAACGCTCGTTCTCACGCAATGAACTCAACAAAACGTACTTGGGGAGCTAACCTACAAAAAGTTCGTATTCTTGTAGACGGCAAACCAAAACGTGTATGGGTTTCTGCGAGAGCATTGAAATCTGGAAAAGTTGAGCGCGTTTAATCTTCGCGCCCATAAGTAATGCCAGACTGACAAAAGTCAGTCTGGCATTTTTTCGTTCCTCTTCTTCGGTTTTTCCTCGGTATTCATCCAACCTAAACACATTCTTACAAACCCACTTACAAATTTCGGTAATCTAAACGTATAAACACGCATGCTTTCACTCCTTCTTATTGATCTGAGCTACGTATTAATAAACATATGCCAGATGTAAAGGAGATAGACCCTTGTTCGTCCAATACTTCATTACTTGTAAAGCGGGAAATGCCCATTTCAATCGTCTCATCGCTGACATTATATTTCATACCTGCTAACGTCACGTGTTTCACGCTTCCTTGAAAGGCAAAAAAAGATACAAATGGAAACTGTTGATCCTTCGTTAACTTGGTTACACCAGGAGTCAACAGCTTCATTTCATTCCATTTGTTGCGTATTGTAAATTGAATGGAGGGATTGTCCGTTTGAAAACGATAAACGCTGTTAAGCACAGCCATAAAGTGATCTAATCGGCCACCCGTCACACCCGTCAGTACAATATGATCCGGTTCGAAATTCAATGACTCATCGATTGCTAAATCGGTATCCGTTTCATTCTTTTCTGCAGGTGCAACTTTCACTGACGCCACTTGGTTTTTTAATTTCGAAAATTCTTCCGGTGACAATGAATCAAAATCACCTATAGCCACGTCCGGAAGAATTCCACTTTCGATTAAATAAATAGCACCTTTGTCTGCACCGATAAAAATAATTTCATCGTTATTTTTTAAGGTCGCAAAATCAGCTAATTCATCAGCTGGTCCACCTGCGCAAATTACTGCCGTCTTCATCCGCGGATTGCTCGTTCGCCTGCTTCTTTAATTTCCTGTAATGCAGCAGTACGATCCGTTTTACTGTAAATTGCTGAACCGGCTACAAAAATCGTCGCGCCTGCCTCTGCACAAGGAATAATGGTCTCAGCATTAATACCACCATCAATTTCAATTTCAATATTCAATCCTTTTTCTTTAATTATGTCAGAAAGTTGTTGAACTTTCGGAACGACCGAATGAATGAACTTCTGTCCACCGAAACCTGGATTGACCGTCATGAACAACACCATATCGATGTCGTCAAGAATATGTTGGATGCTTTCAACCGGCGTATGTGGATTTAATACCACACCTGGTTTCACTCCAAACGAACGGATTAATTGAATGGTACGGTGAAGGTGAGTACACGCTTCAACATGAACCGTAATGTAATCGGCACCAGCTTTTGCAAATGACTCAATATACAAATCCGGATTTTCAATCATTAAATGAACGTCTAAAGGAAGATCCGTTACAGGTCTTAAAGCTTCCACCACAATTGGACCCATCGTTATGTTAGGCACGAAATGTCCGTCCATTACATCGATATGGATTAATTCCGCACCAGCTTTTTCGACTTCTATTACTTCTTCAGCCAATTTCGAAAAATTAGCAGCAAGGATAGATGGAGCAATTTTTATCATTTTAATACCTCGGCTTTCGATCGTTTATTTCATCTAAAAACTTCATGTAATGTTTGTATCGATAATCTTTAATTTCTCCGGTTTCAAGTGCAGCAAGAACTGCACATTTCGGTTCACTTATGTGTAGGCACCCTCTGAATTTACATCGTTCTGACGCCTCGCGGAATTCAGGAAAACAATCGGATAACTGCTCTTTTTCAATCTCTTCGAAATCAAAGGAACTGAATCCCGGAGTATCCGCTAGTAACCCCTCACATACTTCTAAAAGTTCTACATGGCGAGTCGTATGTTTCCCCCGTCCAAGGGCTTCCGAAATAATCCCTGTCTTTAAATTCAACGATGGCAGCACTGTATTTAACAGTGTAGATTTTCCTACACCGGATTGTCCTGCCAAAACGCTGATTTTGCCTTTCAGGATCGGAGCGATATTGGACACCAGATCATCATCATCCTTATAGGTTTCAAGCATTTCATATCCAATCGCACGATAATCATCCAAATAAGGCTGGATTTTACTCATCTCTTCTTCAGAAAGTAAATCTGTTTTTGTCAGACAAATAATTGGCTCTACATTAAATGACTCCACGACAACAAGAAAGCGATCCAGCAATAATGGATTGAAATCGGGTTCAGTCAGGGAAAACACCAGTAAGGCTTGGTCAATATTGGCAATAGGTGGGCGTACGAGTGCATTTTTACGTTCATGCACCACTGTTATCGTGCCGTCTGAACCGCTTTCCACTTCATAATCGACAAAGTCCCCAACTAGCGGGTTAACACCACGATTTCTGAATACACCGCGTCCACGGCATTGTATAAATTGTTCTCCGTCCTGAACATAGTAAAATCCACTAAGTGCTTTTCGTATTTGTCCTGTTGGCATTGTATACCTCCCTATTCGAAGCTGTCATACTCGATTATTTCATCTACGATGACTTTCGAGTCGACCATTATTCRATATGCTCCTTTTTGTCCTTCTTCAATTTTCAATTGAATTTGTTGCTTTTTGTTTTCGGTGAGTACATATTCCTCTACTGGTTCTGTCAGTGAGTGTGTTTGATCTTGCAGATAAATTCGTACGATCTGCTCAGTGCCCGGATCATCTGGTTCATATGGGATTTCTACTGTTGTCACAAACGTTTTAATTTGTTTGGCGGCAGGACCTTTTGATAAAACGATTTCAATCGAACTGCCTAGTTCAAGTTTTGTGCCTGCAACTGGATTTTGTGAAATGACAAATCCTTCCGGTACATCTTCAGAATACTCTTCTTTAATGATGCGAATATCAAACCCGGATGATCGAGCATAGTCATTCAACGTTTTCTCGTTGTATTGTCTTCTCAAATCAATCACACTTTGCAACTCCGGTCCTTTACTCACAGTGAAAACAAGATCGGTCTCATCCGGAATGACTTCGGAGAACTCAGATGGACTTTGAGAGATAATGCGCCCCTCAGGCTCATCCGAGAATACTTCGTCTGCTTTGATGGACTTGAATTTTTGCGAAGCCAGTAATTCTTTCACTACGTTGTATTCACGTCCGGCATAGTCTGCAAGCGTCACTGACTCTTTCCCACTTGAAATAATGAATTCAATTTCAGTTGCTTCTTCCCGGATTTTTCCTGCTTGTGGGATTGTCCGAATAACTTGGCCTTCCTCAACTTCTTCCGACGATTCCTGTTTTTCATTTCCTGCAATGAATCCAACTTCTTCCACCTTATCGATTGCTTCACTTAATGGCAAATTCGCTACGTCCGGAACTTCGATTTTTTTGGGACCAAATATCCCTGGAAATGCCACAACAATTACTAAACCTGCAAGCAATAAAAATGCAAGAATGCCCACTATCCATGGCCATTTTTTCTTCTTCTTTTTTTCTTCCACAACGGGAGGTACTACCACCGGTTCTTTTTTAAGATGTTTTGTCTTTGCTAATGAATCGTAACTAGCATCTTTGATGACCGGCATTGCTTTTGTAGCCCCATCATCATCTAAAGGAATCTCAAAAGCTTTCTCATTTGCGCGCTCTTCCGATAAAACATTTTGCAAATCTCGCTGCATTTCTTCTACATTCTGATAACGGTTACGTGGATCTTTCGCCGTCGCTTTCATGACAACATTTTCAAGGCTTTGTGGAATGCTTGGTACTGCTGCCCGAACCGATGGTGTATCGGTTTGTAAATGTTTCAACGCAATGGATACCGCTGACTCTCCTGAAAAAGGAAGCTTGCCGATAAGTAATTCATACAACACAATTCCAAGCGCATAAATATCCGATTTTTTTGTTGCTGTACCACCACGAGCTTGTTCAGGTGATAAATAATGGACAGTGCCTAACACGGAATTGGTCTGGGTAAATGAAGTTGCACTCAAAGCCATCGCAATTCCAAAGTCCGTGATTTTAACATGATGGGTACCATCCATCAAAATATTTTGGGGCTTGATATCACGATGAATGATTTGATTTTGATGAGCATGTGCAATCGCAGACGTTAATTGCTTCATGATAGTTACAGCTTCATTCGGTGACAGAGGTGCTGCATCAGTAATATATTGTTTCAAGGTCTTCCCTTCAACAAATTCCATGACCAAATAGTGAATGTCCCCATCTTCACCTACATCGAAAATATTGACGATGTTCGGATGAGTCAAACTGGTAGCTGAAAGTGCTTCACGCTGGAATCTACGATGTAAATCATCTTCATTAGAGAAGTCGTATCGTAAGACTTTTATTGCGACATCCCGATCGAGAATCATGTCGTGTGCGAGGTAAACATTGGACATGCCCCCTCCACCGATCATTTCGAGAACTTTATATCGACCGCTGATTCTTTTGCCTAAGAGCACGACTACACCTCCTCTTTCGTATTTGTGATTAAAACGAGAGAGATGTTATCTTCTCCACCTTTTTCATTGGCAAGATTCACTAAACGGGATCCTTTTTCACCAACTGAAAGATTGGTCTTTAAAATATTCGTCATGTCATCCATTGATAATTTGTTACTTAATCCATCAGAACATAATAATAAGTAAGAATATGTAGGAATCTGAATTGAAATAAAGTCCGGCTCGATGCTTTTTTGCGTTCCTAATGATTTCGTAATCAAATTTTTCTTCGGATGACTTTCTGCTTCTTCTTCGCTGATTTCTCCACTTTCCACTAAGACATTAACAAAAGAATGGTCTCTTGTTAATTGCTTCATTTTCCCCTCATGCCATTCATAGGCCCGACTATCTCCGATATGACAAAGAATTTTTTCGGCATCTGTTAATATAACTGCCAGGAAAGTAGTACCCATCCCTTGGCAATCCTCGTGTCTTAGGGAATAATCAAAAATGCTACTATTGATTTTCTTTACGGCCTGTAAAAACCACTCTTTGATGGATTCCTCAGTAGAAAATTGATTCAAGGCAGCGCTTTCAAAACTTTCTCCGATTTTTGTGATAGCCATCTCACTTGCGATATCACCAGCATTGTGTCCGCCCATGCCATCAGCAATGACGCCTAAACGGACAAAATCCGATCGCACGAAAACTGCCGCGCGATCTTCATTCACCGATCTTTTTTTACCAATATCACTTAATACCGTGTATTTCATCAATGGTCACTCCGTTTCTTGTTGATGCTTCTCGCAAGAAGTAGTCTGCAAGCTGCATCAATATCAGAGCCGTGTTCACGACGGTTTGTAACTGAAAGTCCGTTGGTGCATACGATTCATACTATAAAAATATGTTGGTATGCATCACTTTACTTCTTTATTTCACTTCTTTTGAAGATAACTCTTTTTTCCGAAAAGCGGCAACAAAGAAACCATCGCTATTGAAATCCTGAGGGAAAATATGAATCATACCATTGCTGGTCAGGTGATGATAGGCTTCTGGTAATACATTCAGTTCATCCAGCATCATGTCTGTATGGTTTGCAAGAAATTCTTGAACAGTTCCATTATTTTCAACCTCATCAATGGTACATGTACTGTAGACGATCAGTCCGTTTGGTTTGATTAACTTGTACGCTTCATCAAGTAATCGAATCTGGATATTATGCAATGAAGCAAAATCTTCCTGCTTCTTTGTATACTTAATATCGGGTTTTCGACGGATGACACCCAAGCCACTGCACGGAGCATCGACAAGTATTCGGTCAAACGATTGTTCTTCATATTCATTTGTCAGTTCACGGCTGTCCCATGTACGGGTTTCAACGTTTTCAAAACCTAGTCTTGTAGCTTGATCGGCTATAAGTTTTACTTTATGTGGATGCAAATCCACAGATACCAGAGATCCTTGACCGTTCAACTTTTCAGCGATATGCATTGATTTTCCACCAGGAGCCGCACACATATCCAAAACTCTTTGCCCTGGTTCAATCTGAAGTGCATAAGTAGGGATCATGGAACTTTCATCTTGAATTGAAACAGCACCATATTGATAAGCTTTCGTTTTGGCAACTTGCCCTTTTTCAATGTGCAAGCATTCAGGTATCACTTCGCTTTGGTGTGCTACAATTCCTTCGTCAAGCAACATATCAATTGCCTCATCCACTGAAATGCGTGTGGTGTTGACGCGAACGGTATGTGCAGGAGGAATATTGTTTTCAAAAGCCATTGTCTCAGCTTGTTCGAAACCAAATTGTTTCACCCATCGTTCAATGAGCCATAATGGATGACTTGCTTCAATTGATAGTCGTTCAATTGGATCCGCAATATCCTCAGTCGAGCGAACTCCTTGTCGTAGAATGCCTCTTAAAATGCCATTAACCAATCCAGCTGTCCCTTTGTGACTGCGTTTCTTGGCAATTTCAACAGCTTCATTGACAGCAGCATGATTCGGAATTCGGTCCAAATAATGAATTTGATAAAGTGAAAGTCTTAATAACTGGCGAACCCAATCATCCAGCTTTCCTTTGATGAACGGTTGTAGATAGTAATCAAGCGTCATCTTGTGTTGCAGCGTACCATAAGTAATTTCCGTTAATAACCCACGGTCTTTTGGTTCAATATCATATTTTTCTATGGTCTGATGAAGTAACAAATTACTGTACGCTTGATTTTTTTCAATTGCCATCAAGATTGATAATGCGGCATCGCGTACATTTCCGTTCCACATTCTATAACTTTTTGAGCTCATTCAAACTGATCCCCAATCTGTAATTTAGAACCAGTGCCTCGTAGAAATTCTTCTGCAGACATTTTTTTCTTTCCTGCTGGTTGTAATTCGGTAATTTCAAAAGCTAGTTTATCGCCTGTTTGCACAATCACTCGATCAACTTTCAATTCAACGACTGTACCTACAGGTTGCGAGTAAGTTTGTTGACTCGGTTGACCCCACCATATTTTCACGTTTTCCTGTTTCAACGTGGTATAGGCAACTGGCCAAGGATTAAGACCACGTACCAAATTATAAATGTCCTGTGCCGACTGTTTCCAATCAATTCGTTCTTGTTCTCTTGAAATATTGCGGGCAAATGTCACAAGGCTTTCATCCTGAACCAATCTTGCATTTGAGCCATTAATAATGGTCGGTAATGTTTCTTTTAACAAGTCACGTCCAACGACACTCAATTTTTCAAAAAGAACTCCTGTTGTATCGGATTGTTCAATCGGTATCGATTTTTGTGAAATAATATCACCAGCGTCCAATTTTTGCGCCATATACATGATGGTCACACCTGTTTCTGTCTGACCATCAATCACAGCTTGATGTATCGGAGCACCCCCACGATATGCAGGAAGCAAAGAAGCATGTACATTCAGACAGCCATATTTAGGTGCTTCCAGAATTTCTTTAGGAAGTAACTGACCAAACGCAGCCGTTACCACAATATCCGGTTGTAAAGAAAGAATTTCATCTAGTTGTGGTGAACCTTTTAGTTTTTCAGGCTGAATGACAGGTAATCCAAGACGTAACGCTTCTTTTTTAACAGGAGTTGGTGTCAATACTTTTTTACGCCCTACAGGACGGTCTGGCTGAGTTACAACAGCTAAAATGGAATAGCCTTCTTCATGTAGCATGGTTAAAATCGGTACTGAGAACTCTGGAGTCCCCATAAATACTAAAGAGGTCAAATCAATTCCTCCTCAGTTTCAAGCTCAGATGGATCGACGACGCGAATTATTTTCGAATCAAACAATACGCCATCCAAATGATCGATTTCATGTAGAATGGCTCTTGCTTCATAATCTTCAGCCTCGAGTTCATACCACGTGCCGTCTCTTTCCTGTGCTTTTATCTGTACGAAATATGGACGTTCAACTTCGCCATAAAGTTCTGGGAAACTGAGGCAACCTTCCACTTCTATGGCTTCCCCTTCCGTATCAACTACCAAAGGATTGATCATCTCAATGATGTCTTCCCCTTCTCCTAAGTCTACAATTGCAACGCGAAGCAACTCTCCCACTTGTGGCGCTGCTATTCCTATGCCATCTGACTCAAGCATGGTCTCATACATATCGTCAAGTAAAGTTGCAAGTTTCTGATCGAACTCTGTCACTTCTTTTGTTGGAGTTGTTAATATTTCATTTGGATGTAATACGATTTTTCGAATCGTCAAAGATTATTCCTCATTTCATTTCCGCTCACATGATGGATGAAGGGTTTAAGTCAATGGACATTAAAATCCCTTTTTTTATCCAGTCCGTCCGGTAAATACGCGTTAATTGCTGCAATACTTCCGGGAGCGTCGGTTCTTTTTTGTATTTTATCAAACATTGATAGCGATATCTATTTTGCAAACGACTAATAGACGATGCCGTCGGGCCAATAATTTCAGATTGCGGAGATAAATTGTCACGGAGCCAGTTTGCTGTTTTATGTGCATATTCCGCAGTCATCAAAACATCTTCATGCGTGATTTGAATCAGCACGACATATGTGAATGGAGGATATAAAAATTGTTTCCGGTTCATCATTTCCTGATTGTAAAATGGGACAAAGTCGTGCTGTTGTGCGAATTGAATAGCATAGTGTTCGGGGGTGTAGGTTTGCACAATGACTTCCCCTGCTTTATCATGCCTTCCGGCTCTTCCACTGACTTGGGTTAATAATTGGAACGTTTTTTCGGCAGCTCTGAAATCCGCTAAATGAAGCGTTGTATCTGCTGACAAGACCCCTACTAATGTGATATTTGGGAAATCAAGACCTTTGGCAATCATTTGCGTGCCAAGCAGTATATCGGCTTTTCCTTCTCCGAACAGATTCAGAATGTGTTCATGTGATCCTTTTTTCCGAGTGGTATCCACATCCATACGCAGTACCCTTGCCGTTGGAAACAATCGGGCAATTTCTTCTTCTACTTTTTGAGTACCTGTTCCAAAGAATCGGATATGCTCACTGCTGCATTCTGGACAAGTAGTAGGCACTTGGGACTCTTCACCACAATAGTGACATTTAATCTTTTCCTGATGGCGATGATAGGTCATGGAAATATCGCAGTTTGGACATTCCACCACGGTACCACAATCCCGACAGAGAACAAATGACGAGTGACCACGACGATTCAGGAACAACACCATCTGTTCCTGCTTGTCCAGTCTCACATTGATCGCTTCTGCCAGTTCCAGAGAAAACATGGAGCGGTTGCCGTTTTTCAATTGCTCTCGCATATCGACGACAGACACTTCAGGTAATGCCTGTTCTTTTGGTCTGTTGGCCAACGTCAACAAGGCATAATTCCCTTTTTTGGCACGTGCAAATGACTCAAGTGACGGCGTGGCACTTCCTAAAATAACTGGACAGTTGTGATATTCACTTCGCCAGATTGCAACATCTCGTGCATGATAACGAGGTGAATCGTCCTGCTTATAAGTTCCTTCATGTTCCTCGTCCAAAATGATGATGCCAACATTTTGAAATGGAGCAAATATGGCTGAACGGGCACCCACGACCACTTTTACTTCGCCGCGTTTGATTTTTCGCCATTCATCGTATTTTTCCCCAGTCGATAATCCACTATGCAATACAGCCACAAGTGAACCAAAACGTTCTTTAAAGCGATTGGTCATTTGTGGCGTAAGTGAAATCTCAGGTACCAGAACGATGGCTTCTTTATCGTCCATCAATGAACGCTCAATCGCCTGTAAATAGACTTCTGTCTTGCCACTGCCCGTAATGCCATGAAGAAGAAAAGTTCTAGCATCCTGTTCGTCATATGAATGGATGATTTCACTCAGTGCGAGGTGTTGTTCATTTGTTAAAGCGAGTTTTGTTGTTACATCTATCGTTCTGTCCGCATACGGATCCCGGTAGATTTCTTCCATTTGCATTGATGCTGCGCCTTTTTCTAAAACCGCTTGTAAGACCGCATTTGTCGTACTGAGACGTTTCAATAAATCTGCTGAGACAATTCGTTCTCCTGCGTGATCCATCATCCATTTGACAACATCTTTTTGCTTCTTGGCTTGGTTGGAAATGCTGTCATAAATCAGGTTCAAACGTTCCATATCAGATTCGATATGAATCATTCTTACTTTTTTTACGGCAGTTTTTTGTTTGACCGATGTTTCCAGTGCCAAAATGTCTTCCTTCACCAATTTTTTGATGAGTGCAAGCAATTCTTTCGGTTCATCTACTTTTAACTCTACTTGGTCTTTTTGCTGAAACAAGGCTTGTACACTTTGCGGAAGCTCCGCATGATGATCAACAATGCGCACTATCTTTTCATACTTCGCACGTAACGCCGAAGGCAACATGACTTGAAGGGCATCAATTTCGTAACATAAAGTATGTCGTTTCAACCATTTTGTCATTTCGAGCATTTCCTGCGTCAATATCGGTTCAATATCGAGCAGTTCACCAATCGGTTTTTGTTTTTCCGCAGGGACATCCGTGTCACTTTTTAATGCCGTCACAAATCCAAGAACTTGCCGATTGCCAAAAGGAACTTTAACCCGACTGCCACTTTCAATCAGGTCTTGAAACTTTTCAGGGACCACGTAATCAAATGGTCGATCAATGGGATAAGCCGCTACGTCAACAATGACTTCAGCGTACATAATGTAAATCTTTCTCACGGGCCAAAACGGTCTCGAACAATTTATTAGCCAATTGTTTTTTCGTCATATTGTCAAAATGCTGGACATAATTTTCTTTGCCAATCAGCACAACAGTATTGGTGTCTGTCCCAAAACCGCTATCCTCTTTTGTAACATCATTAGCTACAATATAATCCGCATTTTTCTTTGAAAGTTTTCCTTGTGCATACATCTCGACATCGTTTGTTTCAGCAGCGAAACCGATCAACAATTGATGCGTTTTCTTTTGCCCAAGTGTCATGAGGATATCGGTAGTGCGTTCAAGTTCTAAGGTAGAGTCACCAGCTTGTTTCTTCATTTTTTGCCCAAATACAAACTTTGGACGATAATCTGCGACAGCTGCCGTTTTCACGACAATATCAGCATCATCAAAATGCTGTAACACGGCTTGCAGCATTTCTTCTGCACTTTCCACATTCTCAACAGTTACCCCTGAAGGAATTGGCAATGAAACAGGACCAGAGACAAGAACCGTTTCCGCTCCAAGTTTTGTCGCTGCTTCAGCCAGCGCATAGCCCATTTTCCCTGAGGAAAAGTTAGTCAAAAATCGTACTGGATCTATTCGCTCACGTGTTGGACCTGCAGTAATCACAACTTTTTTGCCTATCAACGGCAATTCTTTCGGCTGAAAAAATGCGTCGACCAATGCCACGATTTTTTCTGGTTCTTCCAATCTTCCTTTTCCTACATACCCACAAGCCAAAAAACCTTCTGACGGTTCAATGAATTCATAACCATCTGCTGCTAGAGTGGAAATATTTCGTTTCACTGCGGGGTGATCGTACATATGTACATTCATAGCTGGTGCAATCCAAACCTTGGCGGTGGTAGCTAACAGGGTCGTCGTCAGCATATCGTCACCAAGTCCATTGGCAAGTTTGCCGATGACGTTCGCTGTTGCAGGTGCCACGATAACTAAATCTGCCCAATCTGCCAGGTTGATATGTGCGATGACATTTGAATCTTTTTCATCAAATGTATCTGTATAAACATCATTACGAGACATTACTTGAAAGCTCAGTGGCTGCACAAACTTTGTGGCAGATTCGGTCATGATGACTTTGACATCCGCTCCTGCTTGCGACAATTTACTAACAAGGGCAACAGCTTTATAAACTGCAATACCACCAGCTACGCACAATAAGATTTTTTTGTTTGCTAGCATGAACAATCTTCCTTTCTCAAACAACAAACTCCCAAAGCATCTGACTGTCTTAGGGAGTTTTTTGGGTAAATACTATTTTTTAAATTTCGTCTTCGTAAATAGTTGCTTCGTCTTGAACTTCTTTTGTTAAAGCGCCTGATGCCACTTCTTCCAATGCTCTGCCTACATACTTCAAGGACACATACGACTCAAGACGCTCTCCGCCTTCTTCTTGTAATTGGCGAGCACGTTTTGAAGCCAAACTCACTAGTGAGTATTTTGAATCGATTTTGCTTTTTAATGAATCAACTGATGGATATAACATTAATATTCCCCTTCCAGCATAGCTAGGTATCTTTTTTCAACGCGTTCCCGACGGCAATGTTCGGCAGTGACAATGGCATTTACACGATCGCAAGCCAATTGCACTTCGTCATTTTCGACGACATAATCGTACAAGTTCATCATTTCAAGTTCTTGTCGTGCTGCTAAAATTCGTGAAGCAATCACATCTTCTGTTTCTGTTCCACGACCTACCAGACGTTGTTGCAGTTCCGTTAAACTTGGTGGAGCCAGGAAAATAAATAAGCCGTCTGGTACTTTATCGCGAACTTGCGATGCACCTTGCACTTCAATTTCCAGAAATACATCCCGACCGGCATCCAATGTCTCGTTTACATAATCTAACGGAGTTCCATAATAGTTCCCAACATAAGAAGCGTATTCTAATAAACGGCCTTCTCCGATTAGTTGTTCAAAATCCTCGTGGGATTTAAAAAAATAATCGACACCATCGACTTCGCCTTCACGCGGCTTTCTTGTCGTCATTGAAATCGAATATTCATAATTTGTGTCAGGCTGTGAAAACAATTCTTTTCGCACAGTACCTTTCCCGACACCTGATGGCCCTGAAAGGACGATTAATAATCCACGTTCTTTTCGCATTCAATCCCTCTTTTTATCTATTCGGCTTGATCTATCACACGTGTCACCATGGTTTCAGCATGGACTGCAGATAAAACCACATGTTCACTATCCATAACAAATATCGCGCGGGTTTTTTTACCATAAGTTGCGTCAATCAAAAACCCTTTGTCCCTTGCCTCTTGAACGAGACGCTTAATCGGCGCAGATTCAGGCTGCAAGATGGAGATGATTCGTTCAACTGCGACCACACTACCGTTTCCGATATTAATAAACTTAAGAGTTGGCACAGTCGTTCCTCCTAAAGAGCTTCAACTTTCTTTGTTACACACTTAGGCAATTATATCACATTTCCCTTGTAAAATGATAAGATAGAGCAAAACGTTTTGAAAGAGGAATACTTATGGCATTTGATGGCTTATTTACAAAAGCAATGACGCACGAACTTCAACAATTGGTATCCGGAAGAATTTCGAAAATACACCAACCTAACTCACAAGAAATTGTGTTGCATATCCGTGCGGCCGGAAAAAACAGCCGCTTACTTATTTCCATCCACCCTTCCTACTCACGCATTCATGTTACGAATGAAGCGATTGATAACCCTTCAGAACCACCAATGTTTTGCATGTTATTACGAAAACATCTGGAAGGTGGATTCATTTCATCCATTTCCCAACTTGAAATGGATCGCGTGATTATTTTGCGTGTAGAAAGTAAAAATGAAATTGGGGACGACATGGTACGGGAACTCCATATCGAAATCATGGGCCGACACAGCAATGTCATTTTGGTGGATCCTGAACGAAATCTAATTTTGGACAGTTTAAAACATCTATCGCCTTCTGTGAACAGCTATAGAACGATTTTGCCAGGTCAACCACATATCGCACCACCGAAACAAGATAAAGTGAACCCATATGAAGTGGACGAATCATTGTTGAACGAATTGCTGGATACAGACGATGTTTCCAAAGCCGTTCTGTCTCAGCTTGCTGGCTTTTCTCCACTGCAGGCAAAAGAACTCGCTTATCGTCTAGCTGACAGCAACGAATCCAAATATGAAGTGTATCGCAAATTCCTCGATGAATTTGATAATGCTCAACCTAAAGGTACGTATGTGGAAAGTGGCAATAAAGCCATTTTCTCAAGTGTTGATCTTTCACACATCGAAGGCAACCAAGTACACTATGATTCGCTTGGTTTATTGCTAGATAAAGTGTACTTTGCACGCGCAGAACGTGATCGAGTAAAACAGCAAGCAGGCGATTTGGAACGCTGGTTGCAAAATGAACTCGACAAGTTGAAATTAAAAATGAAGAAACTCGCGAAAGAAAAATCAAACGCAGAAAAACTGGAAACGTTCCAACTCCATGGCGAACTTTTGATGGCCAACCTCTATACGCTCGAAAAAGGAATGACCGAAGCTCAAGTGATAAATTATTACGATGAAGAGAATGCCGTCATCACCATCCCATTGAGCCTTAGAAAAACGCCGGTTGAAAATGCACAAAGTTTTTTCACAAAATACAACAAAGCCAAAACCGCTTTATTGAAAACGCAACAACAAATGGATAAAACCAAAGACGATATCGATTATTTGGAAATGCTGCAACAACAAGTCATGCAAGCATCTCCACAGGATATTGAAGAGATTCGCGAAGAACTTGCCGAACAAGGCTGGATGAAAGCCCGCATTTCGAAAAAGAAAAAGAAAGTCGTGAAACCAACACCTGAAAATTTCGTATCCTCTACAGGATTGCCAATTTCGGTAGGAAAAAATAACAAGCAAAATGATTATTTAACATTTAAAATCGCTAATAAATCACAAACTTGGTTCCATACAAAAGATATTCCTGGATCCCATGTCGTCATTCATGACAATGAACCGGATGAAACATCGATTTTGGAAGCAGCGGGACTGGCAGCATATTTCAGTAAAGCACGTGACTCTTCTTCCGTGCCGGTGGATTATACAGAAGTACGCCATGTAAAAAAACCGAATGGCTCAAAACCCGGATTCGTTATTTATTTTGAACAAAAGACGGTTTTTGTGACACCAAGTGAAGATTTAGTGAGGAACCTTCGAAAATAAGATACACGAAAGCCATCCAACAAATTGTTGGATGGCTTTTTCTGATAACTTTTAAAAGCAAAAAACACCATTCTATAG